>OMJS01000060.1 GCA_900299365.1 Opitutales bacterium | reverse complement strand
AGTTTTATTTCTCCAGCACTGGCAGTTTTCTGTCCATTTACAAGAATTTCACCACTAAAACAGGCGAGTGGGTGACGAACCCTCTCCACTTTTACAGACATGGATAATACATCCCCGGGTTTACAGATCCTGCGACACTTAATTCCATCGCAGGCGGTAAAAAATATGGAGGATGGATTGACCTTCTGGGATAAGCCCGCATGCGAGCCTTGCAAAAGGAAAAATACGCACAATTGACCGAGTGCCTCGATCATGATTGAAGCGGGAAATACAGGCTGCTCCTTGAAATGGCCTTCAAGAAAATATTCATTTCCGGTTATTTTATAATCTCCCCGGGCTTGTTCACCATCAATAGTAACATCCTGTAAAAACAAAAAGGGTTCACGATGAGGCATGATCGAGGCAACCTCTTCGATCCTATATGTTTTGGACCGCTCAGGTAAATCTACCCCGCGGACTTTTGCGTCTAGATATTGTTTCACATCACCAATAGTACGAAGGTCCCGAAGTTCTTCGTTATCGATGCTCACCTGGAGGGTTTGTTCCACAAGCATAACAATTTCCAGCATGGTCAACGAGTCCAAGCCAAGGTCCTCGTACAAACGAAAGGTATCATCTGCACCTTTAAACACCTCACGTTGCTCAGGTTCCAAATGCCGGTCGATTATTCCCAGAACAATGGTCTCAATCTGATTAACATCCTTTGATTTACGGAAAGATAATGCTGCCTGGAGGGTTTCAGGGGAACATCTTTTCAAAAGTTCCGCTAATTCATCTTCAATTTGTTTGTGACTAATTTCACTCATAATTGAATGCATGTGGTGATGGGAATTGTCATTTTCATAGCTGACCTGTAATAAATTTTACAACTTCAATATGAACAACAAGGAAACACCGAGCAAACTTAAACCTGTCATTTTGACATGTGCACAACCCACCGGCAACTTGACCTTGGGAAACTACTTGGGAGCGATCAGAAATTGGTCAGAAATGCTTGATGATTACCAATGTTTCTTTGGCATTGTCGATTTACATGCCATCACGGTGCCTCCAAAGCCAGCTGAGCTTCGACAGAATGTATATTCCTGCATTGCCCAATACATTGCCTGTGGATTGGATCCAGCAAAATGCCATCAATTTGTCCAGTCTCATGTGATTGGACATACCGAGCTAGCTTGGATTCTCACTTGTATGACGCCTATCGGAGAGTTGCAAAGAATGACTCAGTTTAAGGATAAAGCGGCAAAACTGGGGTTTAAAGTTGCGGAAGATAAAGATTCAGGAGATGTAAAATTTTCTCACGAAAAAATGCGTGCACAGGCATCGATCAATGCGGGCCTGCTATGCTATCCGGTATTAATGGCAGCCGATATTTTACTCTACAATGCCGACCTTGTTCCAGTTGGAGAAGATCAAAGACAGCACTTAGAATTATGCCGTGACCTCGCTGGCCGGTTTAACCAGAAATATTCTGAAACCTTTACCATTCCCGAACCTTATTTGGCTAAAGCCGGAGCCAGGATTATGTCACTAATCGAACCCGTTCGGAAAATGTCAAAGTCTGATGATAATGAACGGGCAACACTCTATGTTTTGGACGACCCCAATCAGATTAAGAAGAAGATAGGAACAGCAGTGACTGATTCTGGGAGTGAAATAAAATTATCCAAGGAAAAGCCCGGGGTTTCCAATTTGCTTACCATTCATTCCTCTTTGTCCGGAATCTCAATTGAAAATTTGGAATCTCATTTCCTCGGAAAAGGATACGGAGAATTGAAAGCAGAAGTAACTGAGTTACTTGTGGAAACACTCAAACCGGTTCGCGAATCTTACCAGGAATTAATCAAAGATAAATCCTACTTGGATGCAGTATTAAAAGCTGGTTCCGAGGCAGCCCAAAAAAGAGCATTTAAAATTCTCTCCAAAGTTCAGCGAAAGATTGGACTGCCCGAGCGTGCAAGAAATTGATAAGTGGTGCTGACATTTTTCGCTTGGTTTTCATTAAAAAAACAAACATTAAACTTCTAGTGAAATTGGTTGATGGATTACAATTTAGATAGTGAAAACAAAGGCTTTGCCAAAGGTCCTTTTTTCGGGGCAGCTGCATTTATCTTCATTATAATTGCCCTGTTTGCCTCGATTTCTTTACAAGAGCACGGTACCCTTGGACATTGGCAAATTGCCACCTTTTTATTGGGCACTGGTCTCATTGCCATCCTACTTTGCCTGCCGTACTTTCTAGAGGGAATTATCGAAAAAATTGAAGATACAATTGGTAGCAATGATTCGGATGCTATTAATAAAGCACATTTTGAACTTAAGGAAATTAGATCTCAATTAGATGCCCTAGCCCTGAAAATTGACAAGGTTCCAACTGTGGTGGATAAAATCATTTCTGAATCCATCCAAGGCAATAAAACCGAGCATACCAATTCCTCGATCTTGGAAAAAATCAAGGACCTAGAGACTAAGCTCCACTCAAAACTAGATCAAATTGAACAAAATGGCCTAACTCCCCCTCTGCTTCCTGAAACCGATTCCAGTGAGGATGGGATTAAAGAAATTTTAGTAAAATTAAACGAACAGTTTGGTTTAGTCCAAGAGAAATTAGATTCTTTCAAGGAAGTTTCCGATCCATCAGTATCCACCGAAAGAATTATTGATTTAGATGAAGATACCGAGGAAGAAATTGATGAGTCACCCACAAGTTCCGAGGATTTAGCCCCCAAAGCAGCGGAGGAAATTTTAGCAGAATCAGAAGATAGCCCCTCCGACAGCGAGGAAGCGGAAAAGGAGGAGGAGATTGCTGAACCTGAAGATAACTCGGAAAATTTATCTGAGGAACAGGTAGAAGAAACACAAGAGATTGAAGAGGATGGAAAAGAAGAAATAACCGGGGAGATTGATGAGATCGAGCAACTCCCTATTGAAGACATCAGTCCGAAAGATGCAAAAGAATCTGCCCCCGATCCCCTACCACCCGAAGATTTGCCTGAACCCAAAGCCGAGGAAGAAATTGAACAAGCCTCCCCCCAAGAGCTCGATCTTGGTCTTCCCTCTCCGGAGGAAACTTTACGCAAAGTGGACGCCTTGCTAGCAAGCAAGGATCCCACGGCAAAGGAAGAAAAAGAGCCGGAGGAACCAAAAACCTCGGGCAATAATGGTACCACCACAGTGGTAGCCAATGTGATGATCGGAATTGGCAACAAACCCTTTTTACGAGGAGAAGGTCCCGGTCTAAGCTGGGACGAAGGTGTATCAATGAATTTCATTGAGATTGGAAAATGGGCATGGTCTCCACCAAGAAAAAATGCCTCAATGATAGTTCAGGTATATCGCAACGACAAAGATCCTGATAAGGGTGGAAAAGTTGAGGTAAAACCCGGTCAAAAATTGGAAATTACCCCGGATTTTTCTTAAAAAAGAGAACCTGGGTATTCGCCCTTGGCGATCATTTCTTGAATAGTATCCACTACCACAGGTTTGTCTTCCTGGTAGGTAACTCCCATCCATTGGCAACTGGCCAGTTTAGCATGAAAAACGGCCCGCCCGCTTGATATCCAATTATCCACCGCGGCAGGGAGATAGAATTCATCTTTTACCAGATCCGTGGGAGTTTGGAAAAAATTAATAATCTCATTCTCCAAAAGTAAAAAAACACGGGGCGGGAAAGCCCAAACATTCATCGACACAACCTCATCTCCGCTCAATGAAAATGATAACCCAGCAGAGTTTCTTCCTTCTATCCCATCGATCGATCGGGAAATCTCAGACCACTCCTCGACTGAGCATAATTCACTCTGATTCAATTTGCATAGCCCTCGGCTGACTGATCCGTGTGCCGAGAGGGTTTCTTTCAAGCGATAACCAATAATCGCTCCCTGAATTTTTTCGCTCTTGTTCGCGTAATGATCAAATCGGGAAATCGACTCGGCCAGAGCGAAAAAAGTAGCCGCCCCATAGAAGTCATCAGCATTAATAACCGCAAATGATTTATCCTTTAATGCATGCCGAGCACACCAGACTGCATGTCCTGTACCCCATGGTTTTTCACGTTTTTCTGAAAAGCTTACTCCCTCGGGCAAATCATTAACTGCTTGGTAAGCATATTCGATTTCTATTTTATCCCTGTATTTGCTACCGATCTGCTGGTCGAAGACATGGTGCATTTCTTCGCGGATTAAAAAAACGACTTTTGTAAATCCTGCAGAACAAGCGTCATGCAAAGAGTAATCCATCAAGGTCTCGCCATTAGGACCCACGGGATCCACCTGCTTTAAGCCACCATAACGGCTACCCATACCCGCGGCGAGTACAAGTAAAGAAGGGGAGTTTTGTTCAGAAGTCATTTCTTAGAGCAAAGGATAAATAATCAAGAATCTGTGTGCTGGTAACGGCTTCCTGACCATGTTGCCTTGCGAGTGCCTCGGCTGCCCGACCGTGCCAAAGTGCTCCTAGGGCGGCGCAATCAGCAAGCGACCAAGCATCCCTTGCTAATAATGAGCCAATTACGCCACTGAGCAGGTCCCCACTTCCTCCTCTCGCCAGTAAGGAAGTGCCGGAAAATATATGGAGAGTAGAGCCTGAATGGATTACTCTGGGGTGAGGGCCTTTTCGAAGAATGACTCCATCGAATCCATTGATAAAACTTTCGACTTCCATCCCTTTGGACAAACGGGCCAACTCACCTTCATGCGGAGTAAGCACGAGTTGTTTTTTGTCTTGCAAAGAATTAATACTTTCAGACCGCAAGGCATCTGCATCCAAAAGTATGGGCTTAGTAAAAAGTTTGCATGCTTCACGAACCAGACAATGGGACTCTTCTCCAGGACCAATACCGGGACCTGCCACCAAAGCATCCGCCCGTTCGAAAAATTGCCGGGCTTTCCCCAAACCCTCCAAGGCAAGACCGCCATCGGGAGTCTCGGGCATGGGTACCCACATTGCCTCCGGACATGCAGCAACAAACGAAGCATGCAGTGATTCGGGCACACAACAAGTCAGCAATCCAACACCGGTACGTAAAGCACCCATGGCGGTCATCATTGCCGCACCGCCAAAATTTCTTGAACCTACAATAGCGAGTAGGTGTCCAAAATCACGCTTATCACAATCCACTGGGCGTAATTTGCGGAGCATGGGAAGAGCAGATGGGCGGAGAATTTTTTCGTTTCCCGCAAAATTTTCCGTTTGAGAATAATTGAAAAAACCAAGTTCCAGATACCTCAATCGGCCTACCCATACACGATTAAAAGGTTTTATCACCGGGGATTTCACAATGCCGGCACAGTAGGTAAAGTCCGCCCGTATAGGCTCGGCTCCTTCTAGCTTAGATTCAGTAATGCCACTAGGTAAATCAACAGAGACCCGGACGGTAATTTTGCTCGATTGATTGATCAAGGATATCCAATCGCTCAGTGGACTATTCAATCCAGGTTTTCCCTGCAAGCCCAGTAGTCCATCAATCAGCAAATCAAAGCCCCGATCCTTCGTTTGGGCGGATAAAACATCACTCAACCCCTCTGCATTCATTTTGTTGGCTGCAGGCAGAATTTCCAATCTTTTTGGTGCAAAATCGATCAATTCTTCAAATGCCCATTGGGTCAAGGGTCGACATTCATCCTTATCAGTCCATTGCCATATAACTGCCCGTGAAGTAGGGATTGTGCGCAAGAATCTTCTTACCGCAATGAGTGCATCCGCACCATTATGCCCCTTGCCCACGAGGGCGAGCAATCTTGGACGATGTGGGATCGTCCGCAATTCCCTCATATCCCGCAATGCAGAATCTGCCACTGCTTCTCCAGCACGGTTCATGACCTCCCATTGCAGGTCCTCATCACCTTGAAAATATTTTTGCTCATAGTTATGAGCCTGCGAAGGAGAAAGTATGGGATCTTGTGGAATTGTTTTCATCATTTAATCAGCACAACTACCGCCGAAGCAATTTCATTGAGATGGGAAAGGCTGATCAGTGCGGAAGATGCCTGCCTACCTTTAAGGGTAATTAAACCTTGTTTAGAAAATTTGGTAACGGGTTGTCCGCTATCTTTTTTTTCAATCTCCATGTCGAGCCATCCAAACTCTCTCCCAATTCCCGTACCAAGGGCCTTAGCCACAGCTTCTTTAGCAGCAAATCGGGCAGCCAAACAGGGAGCTGGATCAGCACGCTCCATACAAAACTCCTGCTCCTTAACAGAATATACTTTGTTTAAAAAACTTTCGCCGTGCCTTTTTAATGAATCGCGGATTCGCGATACTTCGATCTGATCAATTCCTACGCCCACGACATTGGTCCCCGGGAAAACTTTCGGAAATTCAATCACGAATTTAACAATCTGCGCATGGTGGATACCGAATCGGCCAATCCATGCTCAAGGGCCCGGCAAATTATGCTGTGACCAATATTAAACTCAGTCACCCGGAGCAAAGACTTGGCACTCTCTACATTTTCGTAATTTATACCGTGTCCCGCATTTACTTGGAGCCCGAGGGAAATACCGACTTCCATGCCCTCCCTTAAAATACTCAATTCTTTTTCCCGTTTTTCTTTATTAGGCCATGCCCTGGCGAAACTACCCGTATGTAATTCTACCCAGGGAGACCCGATCTTTGCTGAGGCCTCCAACTGAGAAGCATCCGGGTCAATAAACATGCTCGTGGGTATGTTTTTATTGTCAAATGCACGGACTGCTTCCTCTGCCCGTGAAAGGTTTGCTACCACATCCAGACCACCCTCTGTGGTTACCTCCATCCGGTTCTCTGGGACCAAGCACACGCTATCCGGCTCGAGGGACAATGCTAATTCAACCATTTCCTCAGACAGCGACACCTCTAAGTTTAAACGCGTTTTCTTTCGTTCTAAATATCGTTCAACATCCTCAACCTGTACATGCCTGCGGTCTTCGCGTACATGCATAGTAATACCATCA
The DNA here is from genome assembly GCA_900299365.1 of Opitutales bacterium. Lineage (GTDB taxonomy): Bacteria > Verrucomicrobiota > Verrucomicrobiia > Opitutales > Seribacteraceae > Chordibacter. Next base: position 18,632 of record OMJS01000060.1, on the reverse strand, counting down.
GCACCTGCGTCTTCTGCTAACCATGCCATTGAAGCGGGGTCGGGTTCAACAAATCCTCCAAATGAATTGGGCTCATCACGATACCTTGCCTGACGTAGGGTTGCCACATGGTCGACATTCACTCCTAGTAAAATCATAGCGATAAAGATAAGTTTTTTTAGGGCAAACTCAACTGGGTTTGCTCAATCTTTTCTTTCTCTTCATTCTTAGGTTCGTTTATCAGGTTTTGTAAAAACCTAGGACGGTGATGCTCGGTTGGGCCAATTTTTTCCAACGCCTCCATGTGAACTGGAGCACCATAGCCTTTATTGGAACCAAATCCATAATCCGGAAAATGATCATTCAATTTTTTCATCAAGCGATCACGGGTTACTTTTGCCAGGAGGGAAGCCATGGCAATAGCAAGTGAGATTGTATCTCCTTTAACCAATCCTTCATGTTCATAGATCAGTCTTTTCATCGGTCTACCATCCACCAATACCTGCCATTTTGTTTGCACTTCGATGACCTCTGTAAATAAGTCTGCTTCTCTTTTGAACACAGGTGACCATAGTTCATTGCTCATTTGCGAAGCGGATTTCATCGCTCTTTGCATTGCCAAACATGTAGCTCCAACAATATTGAGCTCTTCAATCTCAGTGACGGAAGCCGACCCGGTTGCCCCAAATAATTTTCCATTACTGATTAGAGAATGAATATGTCCGAACAATTCTTCCCGTGTTGCCTCATCAAACTGTTTGGAATCATTTATTTTTTCGACGATCTTTCGGTTGTTGGCCAAGGAAAAAAATTCTGCCGGCAATATAACACAACCAGCCAACACCGGACCAGCTAAGCATCCCCGGCCGGCTTCATCCACTCCTACTATGCCCAGTAAGTCTTTGCAGAGCTTGCGGTCATGAGTCCATCGGGGGTTAGGCATTACTTCCTTCCCCAGTTTGGGTTCCAGGCTTTCTTAATAGGAGGCGTTTTACCCATTGCTTCGTAGGCAGTCTTGAAATGCATTTTGCAGAATTCAGGCATTCTGGACTCTCCTAGCTGGCGAAATAATTCAGCCGCAGCCTGCTTGGCCTGAGCCCCTGAACCCTTGGGCAGGGAACGACCAGCCAATTCCTCTAGCTTTTTCATTTGATCTAGCCAAGTCGCCCGAGCAATTACAGACGCAGCGGCAACCACTGGATCATCTTCCGCTTTGGTTCTCATTTGTAAATCGAATGAACTGTCCTTGACATATTTTTGGACAAGAGGCTGCTTGGAAAACTGATCGAGCAGCCCCCACTTGGGTTGCTTTACCTCCAAAGCATCTAGGAGTGAACGACCATGCAACCAGGCAAGTAATTTATTAAGGTTTCTCCCAAACTTGTCATATAATTCATTGTACTTAAGCATGCCGGTGTAAGCAGTTTTCACCACCACTCCACTGGTGTTTTTGATGCTCTGAGCCATTTTTATAATGGCACCGTCCGTTATGGTTTTACTATCCCTGATTCCGGATTCCATCCACTTTCTCACCATGTCTCCATCGGCAACAACGCATGCGGAAACAACTGGTCCGAATAAATCTCCCTTACCACTCTCATCCAATCCAGCATGTGGTTCGAACCACTCTGGATTATTCACCTCTTCATAACCAAGTAAGAATTCGCCAGTTATCTCTGGCTCAAGAATATTGCTGACGAAGTCTTCGGTTTTACCCCCTTGCACCACTAGCTTGCCGCTCTCGTAGGCAACTATTTTAACGCCATCGCCATCAAAGGCATGCCTAGCGTATGGAACCTCACGGGTGGGCCATCCTAGGCCACTCAAGCATACACCTAATTTATCCACCTGCTCGGGAGTAAGCTTAAGGGTATAGGAAGTTTTCTTTTTAGATTGATTGTCACCTGAAATATTTGCCGGTCTTGCCATCTTCCCCTTATCCATGAGAAAGAGATTAAAAAAACGCAACCGCCAAGGATGGAAAAATTACCAAAAACGAGTTGGACAAATTCCGAAAAAAAAATAACGAAATACCAAAATTCCCTGCTTCTTTGGTATGATGGTAATCGGCGCGATCTTCCATGGCGGAAGAATCCATCCCTTTACAAAACCGTGGTCTCTGAATTTATGCTTCAACAGACCCGAGTTTCCACTGTGCTTCCCTATTTTGAAAATTGGCTCATTCAATTCCCGAATTTCCACGCTTTGGCAAATGCGAGTGAAAACAGTGTTCTCAAAGCATGGGAGGGGCTCGGTTATTACTCGCGGGCTCGCAACCTTCATAAACTTGCCCAAATTTCGGCATCATGGGCAGACCCACCGCAATCTATCAAAGAATGGAAAAAATTACCTGGGGTTGGACCATACATCGCTGCAGCAGTAACCAGTATTGCAATGGAACAAAAAGACGCAGTTTGCGATGGAAATGTTGTCCGGGTGTTAAGCCGAATATTTGCAATATCCGAAAGTTTTAAAGACGGTGCGACTGCCCAGAAAAAAATTCGCCCAGTTGCCCAGTTACTGATCAGTAAGAAACGACCGGGTGATTATAACCAGGCGATCATGGAACTGGGGGCAACTATTTGTCACCGCTCATCTCCCATGTGCACAGTGTGCCCCATTCTTACTCTCTGTAAATCTGGTAAGTCGGGTAATTGGACAAACTATCCGTCTATCATACCCAAACCCAAAAAAAAGGCCGCTCTGAAAAGATATTGGATCGAAGGTGACAGAGGTCTTCTCCTCCATGCATCTCAAAAAAAACGGTTACTCGGAGTGTTTGAATTACCTGAAAAAATACCTGATTTTATCCACCATTCTCCATTTACCGAAACCATGCCACTAAGTGTTCGTAAGCGCACAATTGGTAATGTTGAATATACCGAGGAAATTTTCAGATTGGAAATTTTCACTCTGAATGAAGATGTACTCCCTTCAGGTTATGCGTGGATGGAATGGTGCGAAATAAACTCATTTACTCTATCTGGGCCCCATCGAAAATGGATAAATGAAATTAGAAAGAGTTTCGAAAAGTGATAAATTTCTATAATCATTAGGAGGGGTCATTAGGGGGGGCATTATCTTTCCATTTTTTGGGTAAATTCCTGAATGACTCCGTCAAAAGAACCATTGGAGAAAAAAACCACCAATAGTTTTTCTTTTTCAGAATCATTCACCCTTTGGCCAAGATATTTTCCCAATTCCTGGTTGGTTCCAAAGCAGTGGGCGGATTTCCCTTGTTTCTCAATAAATTGGACTATCTCGTATGGATTAATTCTTTCATTATTTGGAATTCTTTCTGCCCGGTGAACTTGCCCAATCAAGACATGATCGGCCAATGATAGAGATTGGGCAAATCGTTGCTGAAAAATATTGGTTACCGCAGTATTACTACGAGGTTCAAAACAGGCAATGATCTGACGGTCTGGCCAACGGGCACGCAAAGACTCCAACGCACCAGTGATCGCAGTTGGATGATGAGCAAAGTCAGATAATACCGCCACATCATCCCGGTTCACCAATACTTCCTGTCTGCGCTTTACTCCACGACAAGATTCATAATCAATTTCCTTAATTCCACGAAATGGATTTTCTAAAATTTCTGAAAGATCACGCCCCAAAGATTGCACCAATGCAGATGATAAACATGCCATTGCTAAATTTCTGGCATTGAAAAGACCGGGCATGGACCAATTTATTTCCCAGACCTGTTGTTCCCTCCACACTAAATCAAAACTACTGCCCTTTGCATTTTCTTTGAAATTATCAATTACTAAATCATTGGAATCATTAACCCCTATTGAAAGTGTTCGCGTCCAAGGAGCGTCAGGCAAATTAAGCAAATTTGGATCATCCCCATTGCGCAAAATAAAACCATTGGCAGGAACAATCCTTAAAAGATGGGAAAAACTGCGTGAGATATCATCGAGGTCACGAAAAATATCACCATGATCAAATTCCAGATTATTTAAGATTAATATCCTTGGGCGGTAATGAACAAACTTACTACGTTTGTCAAAAAAGGCAGAGTCATACTCATCCCCTTCTATAACAAAAGGAGCAGATAAATCACCAAGTTCATTTCCGGAAGGCAAATCAAGTGGTACCCCACCAATGAGGTAACCCGGATTTAAGCCACATGCTCCAAGCGAATAAGCTGTTAGTGCCGTGGTAGTGGTTTTCCCATGTGTACCTGCCACAACAATGGATGGACGGTTGCCGATTAAATCTTCTCCAATTAATTCGGGCAAAGAAACGAAGGGTAACTCACGGTCAGTTAAAATTTTTTCTACCTGTGCATTTCCCCGAGAAACTGCATTCCCTACCACGACTTGTTCAGGTCTCCAACCAATCATCTCATCCTCTGAAAAGCCTTCAAATAAATCGACACCTGCCTCGAAAAGTACATCTGACATGGGTGGATAAACACCAGCATCGGAGCCTGCCACTTCGTGTCCCATTTTTTTGAGCAATATAGCTGCATTGCCCATGGCTGTTCCACAAACACCTATAAAAAAAACCCGCATAAGTATACTCAAAATAGGGTGTGATCTTGTTTGGCAAAGACAAATTGCCTCGACTTCATCAAACGATTAAAGAAAACCATATTTGAATGAACGAAAAAAACTTAAAAGTTCTTGTTCTTGGAAGTGGTGGTCGCGAACACACCCTTGCCAAAATATGTGCACAAAGCCCGCTCGTCCAAGAGGTACTGGTTGCCCCAGGCAATGGCGGCATGAATCAGGAGTTCCGAAGCCTTTCGGTATCTGTTGAAGACAACGAAAAGATTGTTCAAGCAGCCCGAGACGAAGCAATCGACCTAGTGGTTGTGGGCCCAGAAGTCCCTCTGTGTAACGGAGTGGTAGACGAATTAAATAAAGTTGGTGTACTCGCCTATGGTCCAGATGCACAAAGTGCCAGACTAGAGGGAAGTAAGGCATTTACCAAAGACTTTCTCGCCAGGCACAATATTCCCACCGCCGAGTATAGAAATTTTACCGAGGTCGAGCCGGCTATCGAATATTTGCAAACCTGTTCGCTCCCTGTGGTTGTCAAAGCAAGTGGACTTGCCGCAGGTAAGGGAGTTATTATTTGCCAGAGCAAAGAAGAGGCGGAAAAAGAAGTTCGGGATATGCTCTGCGGAAATAGTTTCGGCACCAGTGGCAGTGAGGTAGTGATTGAAGAATTTTTAGAAGGCGAGGAAGCCTCGCTTCATTTAATTTGCTCGGGAGAAGAATATGTTGCCCTGCCCATGAGCCAGGATCATAAAAAAGTGGGAGAAGGAGATACGGGACCAAATACTGGTGGTATGGGTGCTTATGCACCGACCTCATTGGTGAGTAGTGTCATGCTTAAAGAATACGAGGAGACGATAGTCCAACCCACCCTGTCAGGTCTTAAATCTGAAGGTATGAACTTTCGAGGAACTTTGTATGTCGGGCTGATGCTCACAAAATCAGGTCCCAAGGTACTGGAATTCAATGTTCGTTTTGGCGATCCCGAAACTCAAGTAATTTTACCTCTAGTTGAACAAGATCTTGTTCCCGTTCTTATGGCATCGGCCAAAGGTGAATCACTGCCCAAAAAATTAGAGATTAAAAAGGAATACGCCATGGTTGTGGTGCTCGCGAGTAAAGGTTATCCATCTTCCTATCCAAAAGGAGAAAAGATTATTGTACCATCTACACTACCTTCTTCAAGTATTCTTATTCATGCGGGCACAACCTCCACTCCGGATGGAGAAGTTGTTTCCGCCGGTGGTCGGGTTTTAGGTGCAGTAGGCACAGGTGGTTCATTAGATGATGCTAAAAGTGCTGCATATAAATTGTGTGATGCGGTTAGCTTTCCCTCCAAATATTACCGTAAGGATATCGGGTACCGCGAGTTTGAGAGGCAATAGAGAGGTTCGAACTTGCCATCATTCAATCAGCAGATGAAAGTTAACCACTTAAATGGGTAAAAAGAGCAGGCTAAAAAGAGAGAGAAAAGAAATTAAAAAAGTTCTTTTCGTTTGTACTGCAAATGTTTGCAGGAGCCCAATGGCCGAAAGACTATTTGCCCGGGCAGTCGATGAAGCAAATCTTTCCAAAAAAATTCATTCCTATTCCGCGGGATTATCAGCCATGGATGGGGACAATGCATCTCAGAATTCGATAGATGCATGCGAGGAACTCGGTATCGATCTAACTGATCATCGTAGTACAGGTCTTAGTCGAACTTCCCTGCAGGAAGCGTCTGCAATCTTTTGCATGACTGAATCTCACCGTGCCTTAATCAATATGTATTTCGAGCTCCCTGAAGGATACCCTATCTTTCTAATGCGGGAATTTGTAGAGGATGAATCGAAAGAATTACCCGATCCCTATGGTCAAAATATCGATGTATACCGCCAATGTCGCGAACGAATGCTTGAAGCTATGCCTTCTCTTATAAGCTGGGTTGAGAAAAATCTTTAAATTTTTAGAACTTATTTAATTCCAATGACCACCGAAACTGACATCCATTCCACCACTCTTACGCAAACGCTGGATCACCGTCCTTTGTCCGAAATCGATCCTCAAATCCACCAAGCGATCGAACAGGAAAAACAAAGACAGGAAACCCACATTGAACTGATCGCTTCGGAGAATTTTACGCTTCCTGCAATCATTGAAGCAACTGGTAGCGTCTTAACCAACAAATATGCAGAGGGATATCCAGCCAAGAGATATTATGGGGGATGTGAGCATGTAGATATCGCCGAAAGTTTGGCCATTGAGCGAGCCAAAAGATTATTTGGTGCCGAACATGCAAATGTCCAGCCACACTCTGGTAGTCAGGCAAACACAGCGGTTTATTTTGCCATGCTGCAACCTGGGGATAAAATCCTGACCATGAGTCTCCAAGACGGTGGACATCTTACCCATGGACACCCCAAGAATTGCAGTGGCATGCTTTACAATGTTATTAACTACGGGGTCGACCCAGATAGCGGTCGAATTGATTACGATTCGATCGAAGAATTGGCAAATAAAGAAAAACCAAAACTCATAACCGTGGGAGCATCTGCCTATTCCCGAACTATCGATTTTGAGAGAATGGGCGAGATTGCTCGTGCTAATGATGCCCTACTTCTCGCCGATATTGCCCATATTGCTGGCTTGGTTGCTGCAGGTCTACATCCATCTCCAGTGCCTCATGCAGATTTCGTTACCACCACGACTCACAAAACATTAAGAGGTCCAAGAGGCGGTTTGATTTTATGCAAGGCAGAGCATGCAAAAGCCATCGATTCCGCAGTTTTTCCGGGCAATCAGGGTGGACCGCTAATGCATGTAATCGCTGCTAAAGCGACCTGTTTTCAGGAAGCAGCAAAACCAAATTTTGTGGATTACCAAAAACAGGTCAAAACAAACGCCAATGCCATGGCAAATGCATTGTCCAGACTTGGGTTTCACATCGTTAGCGGTGGAACAGACAATCACTTACTTCTGATTGACCTTCGCCCATCTCATCCCGAAATGACTGGTAAAGAAGCACAATTGGCACTTGAAGGGGCTAACCTTACCCTTAACCGGAATACGGTACCCGGGGAAACCCGTAGTCCCTTTCAAACCAGCGGACTACGGATTGGTACTCCAGCGGTTACTTCAAGGGGTATGTTGGAACCGGAAATGGAGACGATCGCTGACATCATTCATGAAATTCTGCAAAGTCCCAACGACAACGATAACCTTCAATCCCAGAGGCAGAAGTCGCTTGCACTTTGCACAAGATTTGCATTACCTTACAGAAAATTGCCTTAGAATATAATTTCAGTACTTATGAAAAAAAATAATTCCCAGCGTAAGGGGTTTACCCTAATTGAACTTCTTGTTGTTATTACCATCATTGGAATCCTCGCCGGTATAGCCATTGGTGCTTTTGGCGGAATCTTTGGTCAAGCAGGTCAACTCTCAGCCAAAGACAAACTTATGGATATTCACAAAGCGATTGTCCAAGCCTACAAAGGACAAGCTAAGTTTCCTACTAGTCTTGATGATGAATCAGCTGCCGGATTTGCCGAATGGTTTACACGAAAAACTCGAAACACCGAAACATCTTTATGGTACATCGATGAAGACGACAAAGTGCTCGAACTGACGGAAGAAGGTGCTTCCGGTAAACCAGCCTCTATGACCAGTGAACTTGATCAGGATCAAAAAGATGCAATCGCTTGGATAATTGCTTTACCTACCGGTGACGATGCTAGTCCTAAACTTGACCAAAACCTTCGCAGTGGACCCTTCCCCGTAATGTGGACACGTGGATTCGATGGTAATGAATGGGATCCCGACTCACCTTGGAGTGGTGACGGTGGTCATGTTTTATTCTCTAACGGTAAAGTTGAGTGGTACGAAAGCACTGAGCAGGATGGTGAAGGTGTTTTCCTTAAACCACCTGCAGAAGATGCGGATGAAGACACAGAACTTGAATTAGTCTCGGATCCTGAAGAAGCCCTACCTGAAGGTTGGGAAGCAATTGGTAACTCAAACTAATACCTTTACCAACTGCAAAACTCCAAAAATCTTCGGGGCACTATATTTTTCTCGCGTATCGGAAGGGCTAAAGTTGTCCTTCCAAATCGTGATGAAAATATATCATTGGCAAGGGGGGCTTCCTCCACCGCACTCCATGGCGATCTGGTCGAGTTATATCAACTTCCCCCTAAAAAGAAAGATAGGAAATTAACCAAGCGTACCGGCAAGAAAAAACCACCAAGGTATGAGGTTAGAAAAGTTGTTCAAAGAAATACGGACGAGTTTTTGGGATTTTTCTCCGAGAAACAGGGTAGATCATTAGTTAATACTGAAAATTCTCGAATCCCTATTCCCTTTAAGGTGATGGGAGATACCAAAAATGCTCAGGAACTCGATAAAGTATTAGTCAAATTTGTTCGTTGGGATCCTCCCGCCCGTATTCCGACCTGCAAAATTTTAAAAGTGCTGGGTCCAAGCGATGATGCCCGAACAGATCATAAAGGTATTCTCGCCAAGTATGGATTCTCCCAGTCTTTTCCCAAAAAAGTTGAAGATGAGGCATTGGTCTTTGGCAAAAAAGTATCCTCCAAAGATTGCAAGGGAAGAAAGGATTTTCGCAAAACTTTTACCCTCACTATCGACCCATTGGATGCCCGGGATTTTGATGATGCTATATCGTTCAAGGTTTTAAAGAGTGGAGAACTTGAAATTGGAGTACATATTGCCGATGTATCTCATTATGTAAAAAGAGGTTCTTCTTTGGATAATGAGGCTAGGAAGAGAGCAAATTCCACCTATCTCGTGGGAGAGGTTGTCCCCATGCTTCCCCACACTCTTTCCAGTGGAATTTGCAGTCTTGTCGAGGGAGAGGACAGATTGGTAAAGTCTATCCTGTTTCGCTTCTCGCCAAATTTCGTGCTCCTCGGTCACCACATTTACGAGTCTGTTATTTGCAGTGACAAAAGACTGACTTACGAGCAGACCATGCTCTTTTTGCAAAAAGATAGCCTGGAAGAGATTCTCCAAGCTTCACCGTCACCAAGTAGGTATTCAGGAAATCCGGGACGACCGCTTAATCAAGTACCTCGTTCAACCCTACAAGAAATTGTTCACGCTGTAAAATCCTTGGCCAAGGTTGCATCCGAATTACGAAAGAAAAGAATGGATAATGGTTCACTGGAACTCGCTTCTTCAGAGGTTAAAATTTTGGTCGATGAAATGGGACAACCCGAAGAAATTTACCAAAATGTGGACGATGAAAGTCACCAACTAATTGAAGAGTTTATGCTATTGGCCAATCAAACCATTGCCCGTCAGGCACGAAAGAAAAGATTACCAGTTGTTTACCGCACCCATCCTGATCCTGATCCAGAAAGCTTGGCAGAGCTTCGTCACTTCATCTCACTCTTTGGAATTTCCTGTGGAGAACTGACAAGTCGTAAAGAAGTACAAAAAATGCTCTATCAAATTAACCGATCGCCCATTTCACAGGTACTTCGTATAAAATTTCTTCGCAGTCTTCAACAAGCATGTTATCGGGCTAGCCCTGATGGACATTACGGTCTGGCAATGAAAGATTATTTGCACTTCACCTCACCGATTAGAAGGTATGCGGACTTAGTTACGCACCGGGCGATCGAAAGTTTAATCCGACCGAAAGAAAAAAATAAAAAATCTACAGAATCTCTCGAAGGGCTGGCAAAAAAACTATCAATAAGCGAGAGAAACAGTGTGGATGCAGAACGGGAATCAATAAAAGATAAGCTAATTCTTTTTTACAAAAGAGACCTCGGAAAAAAAGAAATTATCAAACATGATGCCCTCATTACAGAGATTAATCGAAAAGGATTTTTTGTTGAGTTAACTGCAACCTTAGCTCGTGGATTTATCCCTATCCGTACACTACCCAGAGAATTGGGATATCGCCTAGCTTCCAATGGAACTTCCCTCGTTGGCAGGAATCCAAAGCTTAAATTAAGGATTGGGCAAAAAGTGGAGGTACAAATAGACCGGATAAATGCCTTGGATAAACAAATGGACTTCAGATTGGCTTAATCAGTCTTGCCCAATTTACTCTCGTTGCTTAACGGTGCATCGGTTTCTATGACTTATTCATTTCATACTGAATTATCCCGTATTTGGCAAAATGCGGTCGCTTTATATGGCAATGGACATACAACGGCTGGTCCTTTCCCTATTGACGATGAAATACCCATTTTACAATCATGTGGTATATCGAAAATAGATGTCTTTGATTATGCAGAGGACTGGTGCCTTCATCAGGAACCTGACATTATGACCTTTATTCTAGTGCATTACGAAAGGTGGAATTATTTTACCGAAGTCCAGAAAGGAAAACCATCCATAAAACAGCTTGATCCATCCACCTTGCCTGCAAAATCTGAGCATGCAGGTGGAGTAGCTTGGCTTCCCCGCATACTCCCCAAAACACGGGCAAAGTTGCGTGGAGAATTACCTGACGAGGTCATGTATGGATGCGGTGGTGACAGGCAATTTTTTCAATTGAATAATATTCACCCCGCAGAATTTTTGAGGGTTGTCAGAAACTACGATGATGATGACCAAAGAATCATCGATTGGGTGCTAACCCGTAAAAATTCTTCTTCTTTATCGTCTTCATCTATTTAAATTTTACCTCTCATGAACTTCGAAAAATATCACGCACTTGGAAATGATTACCTAGTATTTAATCCAAGAAAAAAGCAACATACATTCACACCCGAGCAAACCATTCGTATCTGCCACCGTAATTTTGGACTTGGATCGGATGGTATCTTGGTTGGTCCTTTGCCCACCGATCGAGCCGATTTTGGTCTGCAAATCCTTAACCCAGATGGCAGCGAAGCAGAAAAAAGTGGTAATGGACTGCGCATATTTGCTCGTTATTTAAGAGATGCCAAACTTGTTGGAAAAGACCCTTTTACCGTAAATACTTTGGGAGGTGTGGTGAGTTGTGAAGTTTCTAGTGATGCCTCCACTATCTCTGTGGAAATGGGCCAAGTGAGTTTTCATAGTGATATCATTCCGGTCTCTATAGAAGGTAATCCGAGAGAAGTGCTCGAAGAAAATATCGTACTTTCTGACACAAATTTCATCTACTACGCAGCAACCATAGGAAATCCTCATTGTGTTGTTCCTGTGGATGAGCTTACTGAATCATTGACCAAGAAATATGGACCTGAACTGGAAAACCATCCAAGCTTCCCCAACCGCACAAATGTACAATTTCTCAAAATTCTCGACCGTAATCGGATAAAGATCGAAATCTGGGAACGTGGTGCCGGATATACTCTTGCCTCTGGTAGCAGTAGTTCTGCTGCTGGTGCGGTTGCCCGCAAAATAGGTGCATGTGACGAGGATATCACTGTGGAAATGCCTGGCGGAGAAATTCAATTGCATATCGATAATCAATTTAATGTTTTAATGAAAGGACCAGCTACCCGGGTTGGTCAAATGGAGCTTGATCCAGAGTGTCTTTAATTCATTTAATCATTCAAATTTTACCAAGCAGTGAACAAGATCGAACTTGCCAAAGATACTATAAATTGGTTTTTTAAAAGATTTCCCAAAAATCATGAAAGCCACTATCCGTACCCAAGGCAGTCAGTTCGTCGTTGAAAAAGGCGACAAACTATTTGTTAACCGCTACCCAGAAACTAAAGAAGGCGATCAAGTAAAGATCGACGATGTCTTAATGGTCGTTAATGACGGCAAGTCTACTTTTGGCTCTCCCACCGTTGAAGGTGCATCGGTCACCGCAAAGATTTTGGAAAATAAGAAGGACAAGAAAGTGATCGTGTTTAAGAAAAAGCGTCGCCAAGGATACAAGCGTAGACGAGGTCACCGCCAATTACTTTCAGTCATCGAGATCGAATCCATTGATCTCAAATAATTTATACAACCTAGCACTAACCATTTCGAGTCATGGCACATAAAAAAGGACAAGGAACATCTAAAAACGGACGCGATAGCAACAGTAAGCGCTTGGGTGTCAAAAAGTTTGGAGGCGAGTCAGTTCTTGCCGGGAATATTATTCTTCGCCAACGAGGCACCAAATATCATCCAGGTAAGAATGTTGGTCTTGGCAAAGATTTTACCCTTTTTGCTCTCTCTGCTGGGAAGGTAGAGTTTGATAAACCACACCGTTTAGTAAACGTTCTTGCCGACTAATTTATACTCGGGTTGCTACATGCCAATTTGTTTGGTTACTATCTCTTAGAGATTAATGGAACCAGACAATACATTCTCTTCCGAAAACACCACTGCAGATGGAAATGATTCTGCAGAAGAACTGGTTCAACTAACCTTTGAGGAAACACGCGTGCTCGGTTCTTTGATTGAAAAAGAACTTACCACACCTGAGTACTATCCAATGAGCTTAAATGGATTGGTCAATGCCTGTAATCAGAAAAATAATAGGTTACCTAAGACCAATTTTAGTGAAGACGAGGTAAATCATTCGATTGAACAGTTAAGGGTTAAGAGATTAGTCCACCGAGTAGATTTGGTGGGCTCCCGCGTTCCTAAGTTTCAGCACAATGCCGAAAAAGAACTCGACCTAATCAAGGCTGAACGTGCCCTGATTGCTGAACTTTTAAACCGCGGACCTCAAACTACCGGTGAATTGAATAACCGGGCAGACCGGATGTTCAATTTCGATGGCATACAGGATGTAGAGGATACCCTGACGGACATGATGGAACGTTCGCCAAGCTTGGTTGGGATCATGGAGGCGAGGCCCGGGCAGAAAGAATCACGATGGTTTCACAAACTTGCTCCTCCTCCGAAAATCGAAGAATTACAAGATGGTAGTTCGGTCTATGTTCCTGCACCTGATCAGCGACTAGACCAATTGGATACTGTACTCTCAGAATTCAAGGATTTGAAGGAAGAGGTAGAGGCTCTTCGCTATCAGGTTAGGGATTTAACAAGTGATTTCCGCGAATTCAGAAAACAATTTGAATAGTTAGATTCCAGTATTCCGGTGAATCCAGTATTGGGATCATAAACGAGCAGTGCCCGAATTCAATCCCTGAAGAAAATCATTGTATGCAGAAACTATTCCCTCCTCCAATTGCACCTTGGCTTGCCATCCAAGGGAATTTACCAATGAGACATCCAGTCTTTTTACCGGCATTCCATCTGGTCGGTTAATGTCATTGGAAATATGCCCTTTATAACCGACGGTTTGCTTAACAAGCTGAGCAATTTCTTGTATCGAATGATCAATCCCAGTACCAAGATTTAACCAATCTGGTGGATTTTCCAACTCCAACAGGAATAATACTCCGTTTGCAAGATCATCTACATGCATTAGTTCACGCCTTGGTTTTCCAGTTCCCCAGATAACAACTTCTTCTAAACCATTTACTTTGGCTTCATGAAATCTTCTGATCAACGCCGGTAAAACATGTGAATTTTCACCTGCATAATTGTCCCCAGGTCCATACAGATTAGTAGGCATGGCACTGTAATAGAGAACTCCATATTGATTGCGGTAATGCCGGCACATTTCCAACCCAGCAATTTTAGCCAAGGCATATGCCTCATTGGTTTTCTCCAAGGGCCCGGTAAGTAAATATTCTTCCTTGATTGGTTGTGAACAAGCCCGTGGATAAATACATGAACTCCCCAAATTGAGAAAACGCCCCACCCCATTTTTCCAGGAAGAGTGAATTAAATTGGTATTGATGAGCAGGTTCTGGTGAATGAATTCCGCTGGATAAGTATCATTAGCATGAATCCCTCCGACCTTGGCAGCCGCATTTATTATAATATCCGGCTTTTTCTGATTAATAAACTGCTCTACCTCTGATTGGTTAAGAAGATCAAGCTCGTCTCGTCCGGCAAGAATTAATTCATGCTTCGATATTTGGCTATTTAATGCACGAACCAAAGCCGAGCCCACCATTCCTCTGTGCCCACTGACAAAAACCTTTGCCATGTATCAGGTTAAGTTTGCTTCGGCTAAAGTCTTCTCCTGTTGAGCCAACTTCATATCCTCTTCGACCATTAGGGAGACCAAATCCTTAAAGGTGGTCTTAGGTTCCCAGCCCAACTGGTCTTTCGCTTTTTGTGGATTCCCGATCAATAAATCTACCTCTGCGGGGCGTTCATACTTTTTATCAAATCCCACATATGCATTCCAATCCAGATCTAAACAAGCAAATGTTTCTTCCAAAAACTCTCGAACCGTATGAGTTTCATTGGTGGCAATGACATAGTCATCTGGCTTGTCCTGCTGGAGCATTAACCACATCGCTTCCACATATTCCTTGGCATACCCCCAGTCTCTTTTGGAATCAAGGTTTCCAAGAATCAATTTCTTTTGAAGACCCAATTTGATACGGGTAGCAGCACGGGTGATTTTTCGGGTGACAAAAGTCTCTCCCCTCCTTGGTGATTCATGGTTAAAAAGAATACCACTGCTTGCATGCAATCCATAGGACTCCCGATAATTCACTGTCAACCAGTGGGCATAAACTTTGGCACAGGCGTAAGGAGAGCGGGGCCAAAACGGAGTGGTTTCAACCTGCGGTACTTCTTGTACCTTTCCATACATCTCAGATGACGAAGCTTGATAATACCTGACTTTTTCGACTAACCCCGCTTCGCGGATCGCTTCCAATATCCGCACTGTAGCCAAACCGGTTACATCACCAGTGTATTCCGGGACATCAAACGATACTCGAACATGACTCTGTGCACCAAGATTATAAATTTCATCTGGCTGTAACTCATATAGTAATTTAACCAACTGCACTGCATCTGCCAAATCTCCGTAATGAAGGTAAAGATTGGTATTATCTACTAAAGGATCTTTATATAAATGATCCAACCGGTCGGTATTGAATGTTGATGCTCGACGTACAATCCCATGTACCTCGTAACCTTTTTCGAGTAATAATTCGGCGAGATAGGATCCATCCTGCCCTGTTATGCCAGTGACTAATGCTTTTTTCATCTATCTCATTTAATAAATTAATTTTGATTTTCGTAAAGTGAGTAACAAGGAAATGTTTTCAACTACATTGACTTAGATGAATGCAAATATAGTATTGTTTTTCTGAACGGGGGATTAGCTCAGTTGGTTAGAGCGCATGCATGACACGCATGAGGTCGGCAGTTCGAATCTGCCATCTCCCACCATTTCCCATCATTATCTCCTATTATGGCACGACCAAAAAGTAAGATCGAATGGATCGTGATTGTTAGTCTTACCCTATTATTTGCATTAATTTGGTTATTTGCTCATTGGAACCTTTCACGCAAGCCTCCATATCATAAAGGCCCTGGCAGTCCAGGATATGTAGACTCAGAGTACCCGACTGAATCTAACAAAACTAATGAGCAATAAGCTCGTGTGCATAAGTGGATGTTCCCGAGGACTTGGACGAGCCATGGCCTTAGAGTTTTCATCCCGTGGCTGGAGGGTATCAGGAGGTGCACGAAATGAAGATGCCCTAGCAGAACTTCAGCAGGATATGCAAACGGATTATTTTTTTGACCGTTTGGATGTTACTATTCCTGAACAGGTCGAAAATTTTGCACGCTCTGTAAAAGACAAATTTGGCCCTCCCGATCTTCTGGTAAACAATGCAGGTCTCATCAATAGGAACGCTAATTTGATGGATGTATCCCCCGACGAGTTTGCATCGGTACTAGCCGTTAATCTTGGGGGTATTCATAATATGATTAGGTCTTTTCTTCCAATGATGCAGGACGCCGGTCGGGGAATTATCGCAAACTTTAGCTCCTACTGGGGCCAATCCACCGCTCCCGAAGTTGCACCTTATTGTGCAACTAAATGGGGCGTGGAAGGATTAACCCGTTCCTTGGCACAAGAATTACCCAGCGGACTTGGTGCAGTGGCTTTCAATCCGGGTGTTATAAATACGGATATGCTTCGATCAACCTTTGGCGAACAAGCGTTGGGATATGAATCTCCCAATGAGTGGGCAGAGCATGCTGTCGACAAGCTTCAGGGATTAACCCCTGCTGATTCCGGAAAAACCGTAATCGGATAGCTTTAATCTATTATTATTCCTCTTCCAATTCGACCTCACCAGAATTTACAGGTGATGCTTCATTAGAAATCAGAGAAACAACCAATTGGTCAAGAACCACATCTCCGGCAGAATCATAATCAAGTTCAATGGTTTCAGAAACCCTGAAGTATGTGTTCCAATCGCTCTGGGTAGCTTCTTGCACCCTACCATTTCGGTCAAAGCTTGGATCGCCTTCAGCTCCTCCTGAGAAATTGAAAGCGGGCACTGAAGCACTCGGAGCAACACTCAGCTTAGTGCTGGTGATATTGAAGTTATTGGAAGATACCTGTGCACCAGAATCAAGACTGATTTGATTACCAGCCTGCAGATTTGCAGTAATTGAAGTAACCGGGGCATCTAAGGAAATATTACTAACAGCTGTTAGAGCAAGCGTGCTGGAAGTAACCCCGCCTGCAGTAATCGCTATGGAATCTCCTGCGCTAACTGCAACAGAATCTCCTGAAAGGGCAGCATTAATCGTAACATCATCAGTGGATGCACTACCCGCGGCGGTGAGCTGCAATGCACCATTTCCTGCATCAACCGGTGCGTTAATGGTCAATGGACTATTGGCAATAAGAGTGATCGTACCAGTTGCATCAGCATCGGTGAACCTTACTCCTGTGATCCCTGCAGTGCTCGCAAAGTCGGATATTGCATAACCTCCAGTGTTAGTGATGGATATATTTCCACTGTCTGACTCGGCAGCAAACTCAGCAACTCCCGTGGATGTTGCAGATACTCCTGAACCGCCTTTTAGTTGTACCTTATTAGCCTGAATGCTGGAGGCAGTAAGGGAACCATCGTCAGCAACATAAGCTTCTGCTGCAGTAATGGACAAATCTCCAAAAGTGGAACCCGCTTCATTAAGATCCAAATTTGCGGTTCCGGAATTAAATGTGGACGCTCCTGCAATAGTTAAAGTTCCAGAGTCAGTTATGGCATTATCGGAACTATTAAAAGTTGCCGTTCCGGAAATGTTGGCAGCTGCAAGGTTCATCGCTCCATTTTCTGTCACTGCTACATTTGCACCAACCAGTGAAAGATCTCCAAAAGTAGAAGCGTCATTATCCAAGGTTATATCCTGTCCGCTTGCACTAATGGAAGTAGCTCCTGAAATGACCAATGTTCCAGCATCAGCATCGGTTACTGCTCCACCCGATGTCACCGTTAAGCTTGCCAGGGTAAGAGCGGGCAGTTCAATTGCAGTGGTATCTGTAAGAGTAACCGCACTTCCAGAATCTGTGGCCAATGCGATCGACCCACCAAATGAATTACTGACATTATTCAAAGAAATCGCCGCATTATCTCCATCGGTATTGGTAAAACTCGCATCTCCTGAAATGGTGGCTGCTCCAGATTGTGAAATCGCTCCGTCTGCTTCAATAGTTAATCCAGCAGAGGAGACCGTCCCCAATTCGATCGCGTCGGTCAGGTTGGTAACACTTGAAGTTCCAGTTCCATGAGTCGCTATGCTGAATGCACCGTCAATATCACTAGCCTGATCCAAAACAAGATTTCCATTCGCCGCAGTTGTTGTAAAAGAGGCAGTTGTTGCGATGTCCAATACTCCGCTGTCTGATATATCACCACCGGCAGATACGATCAAACTGTTTACTGCGAGAGCTCCGAGATCGAACGCTGTGCTGTCTGCTATGCTAATATCACTGCCAGTATCCGTGCTAAAAGTAACCGTTCCGGTATATACATTATTGGCATTGGCCAACGTAATATCTGCATTATCACCATCGGAATTATCGAGCACCGTGTTACCTCCAACGCTGACCACACCTGTCTGGGTTATGGTTCCCGCGTTGTCCACATTTAGATCACCGGCGGCTATAGATACGGTACCTAGAACCAAATCATTGGCATCATTAATGGTTACATTGTTTGCCCCGCTGTTACTTAAATTTACCGCTCCAGTAAACTCATTTGCTTGATCAAGAGAGATCGCATTTGCACCTGAAGTGAAGCTAGATACCCCACTAACCGTTGATACTCCACTCTGAGTGATCCCCCTTGCATCAATGGTCAATTCTGCCGTGGTTATTGTGCCAAGATCAATGGATCCTGTAAGATTGGT
>OMJS01000059.1 GCA_900299365.1 Opitutales bacterium | reverse complement strand
CCAATTTTTTTTAAAAAAATTTTAAAAGGGAAATAAATTTACTTAGTTAATGCTTTCAGATGACTGGTGCAGGCTTTGGCCAGTCCATTTAAATTATACCCGCCCTCAAGGACGGAAAGCAGATGACCATTACAAAACTTTTTAGATGCATCGATTAGTATTTTCGTGAGATCAAAAAAATCATCATCGCTCAAGGTGAATTGACCAAGGGGATCATTTGCCCGTGAATCAAAACCGGCAGAGATGAGAATTAACTCTGGTTTGAAGGACTCGATTTTTTTAACTAAATCCTGACCGAAGGCTCCTTCCACTAAGTCTTTTCTTCCTGTACCAGATGGCAGTGGAACATTGAGATTGGTACCTAACCCTTTGTCTGTGCCTGTTTCATCGGCGGATCCTGTACCCGGATACCAGGGGTATTGGTGAGTGCTGAAAAAGAAAACGGATTCGTCATCATAGAATGTATCCTGAGTACCGTTGCCATGGTGGACATCCCAATCAACAATCAGAACTTTTCCCACCTGATGTTTCTTTTGAGCATAACGGGCAGCGACAGCGATGTGATTAAAAAGACAGAATCCCATTCCCCTGGATGGGGTTGCATGATGACCGGGAGGTCGGGAAAGAGAAAACGCACGATCGATCTTTCCTGAAAAAATCTCATCCAATGCGTGTAAGAGCCCCCCCGTTGCTCTGAGGGAAATGTCCCATGAATCCTCACAAATTTGTGTATCACCAGTAGATAGAGTTGATCTTCCGGATTTGGTATCTTGTTTGGCTACTTTGAGATATTCAGGATGATGAACAAGTGCAAGGTGTTCCTCTTCACATTTTTTTGTGGGTAGGGAGATACATTTTTCGGTTAACCCCGCTCCCTGAAGGACTTCATATGTATGTGTGGCACGCTTGGGCTGTTCGGGATGGCCGACACCTGTGATGTGATCTGCGAAAACAGGATCATAAACCAAACCGCATAACTTTTCTGCCATTGGGCTAAATAAAACTTAGACCACTGCTTTTGCTTCGCTTACCAATTGGTGAAAAGTTTGAAATAAATGCTGAGCATCATTTGGGCCAGGTGCTGCCTCCGGGTGGTATTGTACGGAAAAGACCGGTTTGTCCGAGAGTCGCATTCCTGAAACAGTTTGGTCGTTGAGATTGTATTCCGTAACGATGGCACCGCATGCCTCAAGAGCTTCTTTTTCGGCCGCAAAGCCGTGATTTTGCGAAGTAATGGATACTTTTTCGGTCTCCTGGTTGCGAACCGGTTGATTAGCACCCCGGTGTCCAAATTTTAATTTGTAAGTCGAAGCCCCAATCGCGTGAGTCAGGATTTGATGCCCAAGGCAAATGCCAAAGATGGGATATTCTTCCAAAAGCTCGCGGACCGTTTGATGAGCGTATTCGAGTGCGGCCGGGTCACCCGGTCCATTTGAAAGGAAAATGGCATCAGGCGAATGAGATTTAACCTCCTCAACGGAGGCCGTGGCAGGCACGACGATAACCTCAAAACCGTGTCTTCTAAGATTTTTATAAATCGCTTTTTTTGCACCAAAATCAAAAGCGACCAGCCGATGGGTTTCATCCGGCATGGAAGCCTGTTGAAGGTTTGTTCCAGTTACAGTAAAAGGAATGCTCTGCTCACCATCAGCATCAAAAACAAATGATTCTGAGCAGGTTACCTCTTTCACATAATCCTGCCCGACTATGCTTTCGCTTTTCTGAGCTTTTTTGACGGCTTCCTCATCGGAAAGTCCTGCCGTACTCAGGCAGGCTTTTAAGGAGCCTGCTGTCCGGAGTTTTTTGGTGATTGCACGGGTATCGACGCCTTCAATTCCCGGGATGCCGTTTTTTTGTAAGTAGTCACTTAAGGAATCGGTTGACCGCCAGTTACTGGTGACCGGGCTTAAGTCACGAACAACGAAACCTGCCACTTTTGGACCCTTGGATTCCTCATCATCCAGATTAGTGCCATAGTTACCAATCTGTGGGCTTGTCATGGTGACAATTTGTCCAAAATAGGATGGGTCTGTAAGGGTTTCCTGGTAGCCCGTCATCCCGGTGTTAAAAACTCCTTCACCTACAACCGTACATTCTGCTCCGAAAGCAAAGCCACGAAAAACGCTACCATCTTCGAGTGCTAATACTGCATTTCTTTCTTTTTTAAAAATAGTCATCTGAAGAAAATGAGGTAAAAGGAACTTTGGTTTTTGGCAAACCAATTGGATGTAAAATTACGAATAGATTGGCATCTTGGTGCAGAAGGATTGACGTATGGTCAGTCTACCCATAGCAACTCCCATTAAATGGAAAAATATAATTGCGAATTTGACCGATCCAAAACGCGAAATGTAGCCTTACTGAAGTGGCTGGATAAGATGATCACGATGTGCATGCCAAGTGCGGTGGAATGGTGCGATGGGTCGAATGAGGAGTGGAGCCGTCTTTGTCAATTAATGGTGGAGGGTGGTTCCATGATTCCATTAAATCAGGATAAAAGGCCTAATAGTTTTCTCGTTCGTTCCGATCCTAGGGATGTTGCCCGGGTGGAAAGCCGCACCTTCATTTGCAGTTACGGTAAGGATGACGCCGGTCCTACCAATAACTGGGAGGAACCCCGTAAGATGCGGGCAAAGCTTAAAAAACTTTTCAAAGGCTGTATGGAAGGCAGGACCATGTACATCGTGCCTTTTTGTATGGGACCGCTAGGATCACCTATCTCACAGTTTGGGGTGCAGGTAACCGATTCACCCTATGCGGTGTTGAATATGAAAATTATGACCCGCATGGGGCAAGAGGTGTTAGATCGATTGGGTGAGAAAGATTTTTTTGTGCCTTGCCTGCACTCGGTTGGCTACCCGCTTACAGAAGGCGTAGAAGATGTCACCTGGCCATGTGACCCCGAGAATACCTATATAGTTCACTTTCCTGAACAGCGGACGATTGTTTCGTATGGTAGTGGATATGGAGGCAATGCTCTTCTGGGTAAGAAGTGTCTGGCACTGCGAATCGCATCCTGTATGGCTCGGGATAATGAATGGATGGCGGAACACATGCTTATTTTAGGAGTGGAAAGCCCCAAGGGAGAGAAAACTTATGTCGCCGGTGCCTTCCCAAGCGCATGTGGGAAAACCAATATGGCCATGTTGATACCACCTGATTCGATGAAGGGATGGAAAGTTTCAACGGTAGGGGATGACATTGCGTGGCTGAAGCCCGATGAAAATGGTGAACTTCGTGCCATCAACCCGGAAGCAGGTTTTTTTGGAGTGGCTCCCGGTACTTCCTGGGAAACGAACCCAAATGCAATGGATTCAATGAAAGCCAATACTTTGTTTACCAATGTTGCTTTGACGGAAGATGGGGATGTTTGGTGGGAAGGTTTGACCGATGAGTCTCCTGCGAAGCTTATTGATTGGCGGGGTAATGATTGGACGCCTGCTTCTGAGACTCCTGCAGCTCATCCCAATGCGAGGTTTACCGCTCCTGCTTCCCAGTGTCCCACCATTGATCCAGAATGGGAAAACCCGGCAGGCGTGCCGGTTTCTGCGTTTATTTTTGGTGGTCGAAGAATGTCAGATATTCCCCTGGTATATCAGTCATTTAATTGGAATCATGGGGTTTATTTAGGGGCAACCCTTGCTTCTGAAACAACCGCAGCTGCTGAAGGTGCACAAGGGAACCTGCGAAGAGATCCAATGGCTATGCTTCCATTTTGTGGTTACAATATGGGGAATTATTTTCGTCATTGGATAAAAATGGGGAAGGCACTCAAGGAAAAACCGAGAATTTTTCATGTTAACTGGT
Organism: Opitutales bacterium; assembly: GCA_900299365.1. Lineage (GTDB taxonomy): Bacteria > Verrucomicrobiota > Verrucomicrobiia > Opitutales > Seribacteraceae > Chordibacter. The sequence goes on along the minus strand of OMJS01000059.1, from coordinate 2,872 downwards.
TCAGAAAAAATGAAGACGGAAAGTTTATGTGGCCCGGGTTTCGTGACAATATGAGGGTACTTCGTTGGATTGTAGAAAGATCAACCGGGCAGGGTAGGGCCCATGAGGGACCCCTTGGTTGGATACCAAATAAAGAAGACCTAGATTGGTCAGGGCTCGAATTTAGCGATGAAATGTGGGAAGCACTGATGAAAATAGATACAGATAGCTTGCGAATGCAGACCCTTCGTCATGAGGAATTATTCCTGCAACTTTCTGAATTCCTGCCGAAGGAAATGCTTTTTGAGAGGGAACTACTAGTTTCCAGGCTTTAGGCAGTTTTAGCCGAAGAGAGCTTTGACCAGCGGTAAAAGATCGAAGAAAGAACTCCTACGGATACGGCCATGTTTGCCAGTTTCATCAAGACGCCTCCTGTCTTTTGGTCTTCCAATGGGCTTAGGTTGATAATTCTTTCAGCATAGAAATAGGTATCGTACAAAACATCCTTGGAAAACGTGAGAAAAGCAAAAATAGGAGTTTGTCCCAACATTAAGGCAAGTATGTAAAGCATCTGCGGTCCGAAACGCATTGGGGGTATCCTTTTGGAAGGACCACACACCGGCCACCACATAGCAATCGAGCTGAAATACATCGAAAGATGTTCCGCCATATGAATGGTTTTATCCCGAATTGCTGCTTCATAAAAAGCACCGATGTGCCAAAATGAAAAAATTAAAGTAAAAGCAAGACCTGCAATAATCGGATGAAAAATGAATTTACAAATCTTTTCGAGAATGGGATTCTTTTCAAAAATTTGATCCACTAATTCTTCCGGTAATGAAAGCAAGAAAAAGAGTGGGCAAATATACATGAGTATATTGTGCTGAATCATATGAGCGGAAAAGAGGAAGTTTTCGCCCATTGCGTCCAATGGAGAACCAACGGCTAAGTAGAAAGTTGTTACTGATAAGAAAAACCAATAAGCATGTTTTCTTGTGAAGGGTAGATTTGGACAAATATTAGTCCTGTAAGGTCCAATCATGATGGTATAGCACCATGAGACAAATAACAGCCCTCCAATTAAGGCGGGTTCAGTGTGCCAATGACTAAAGTTTACAGGGGAATCCACAATCAACTCATGGTAATTAAACCCCGTAAAAGGGCAAAATTTCTAATTATTTTCTACCCAGAAAGCTTCAGATCTGACTTTTATACGAAAGTCTTCGGTGGTGCCTGGTTGCTCAAGAAGAGCAATTCTGTTCTCCTCAATACTCTCTTGTTCAGTAGGAGTGTATTGGTAATAGTAAGGGTTTTCTGGCTTCTTAGAATTGATTTCAATCAAGTCAGCTGAATTGATAATTTTCCAGGAAATCAGGTGAGGAATTCCTGAAACCTCGTTCCATGACTCTTTGGTCCAATTATTTTCTGAAGTATGATCAATATTTGCCTGGTAGAATTTTTCGTCCATGGAAACATAATCACCTGACTTGTACTTAGTTCCTGCTTTCCATTCGTTTTCGATTTGAGCGACTTTGAATTCTTCAACAACTGGATGCTCGTCGGCCATAAAAATCACGGCGAAGAAAGTTCCAAGAGCAATGACTAATCCCATTAAAAATAAAATCGTGTTGAGAATTTTGTCCCACCTCAGATGCATGAACCACCACACAACTCCTATGAATTTCAGAATAGAAGTGGCAAAAAGAACGCCAATAATAGTAGATCCTTCGAATGTCTGTACATAAATTATAACAATTTCAAGTCCAGTGATTGCCACTAGAATCATGGAGAGATTAAAAAAAGTGAAGAAGCGCTGGCTTTCTTCTGCTACTGGATCTTCTGAATGTCCGCTCATAAGGAAAAATTTTGAGGAGTTAAAAAAGGCTGGGTAAAGACTAGAATGCGTATTCCATTAGGTAAACCACAGGAAAAATAATAATCCATACGATATCTACAAAGTGCCAATACAAACCACAGCACTCTACATCGATTGCATGAGCAGTACTCATTTTACCGGTGAAGGAGTAAACAAGCCAACCAATGAGCCAAAATACACCAATAGCGACGTGGGTTCCGTGTGTGCCAGTCAGGACATAAAATGTTGAGCCGAAAACATGAGGTTCTCCTCTGTAAGTGGAAAGAGTCAATTCATTACCCGGCGCATGGACGAAGTGGGTAAACTCATACACCTGACAGGCCAGGAAAATAGCTCCGAAGATAATGGTCCCGAAAAGCATCCATCTTGTGCTCTTTAAATTACCTTTATGGATAGCAGAAACTGCAAGTGCCATAAAAAGGGAACTGGCTAAAAGGATGAATGTACTGAATGAGGTGAGCTCAATATCAAAGACATCCCGTATATCCAAAAAGTTTCCGCCTACCGTGGCTGAAATTTTACGATAAATTAAATGAGTGGAAATCAGAGTGCCGAAAAACATGCAATCGGAACCGAGAAAAGCCCACATTAAGACTTTTTTGTTTGGTATGCCAGTACTAGTTACTGGTTCGTGATGATCTAGGGCATGGGCTGCAGCGTCGCTCATAATATGTATAAATTAAAGTATTATTCGTCGTTTTCTTTAGGGAAGAGGTGATAACCACAAGGCCCTTCAAGGGCCCACATGATAACCCCGACAATAAAGACAACACCTCCTGCAATAGCCATCTTGTAATCTCTGGCTAACTCGCCAGAAGCATCGATGGACTGATGAAAAAGTAACCCAAGTAGCATAACAAAAAGACCAATTCCAGTAATCAATGGGCACCATGATCTGTCCGGCATGTGTACGCCATGATCATCCAAAGGCTCTTTTTCAGATTGGTTCTCCTTAGTGCCGTGATTGTTTTCCCAAGCTTGATCCCGGGCTTTAATGATAGGCGTTCTTGCAAAATT
>OMJS01000058.1 GCA_900299365.1 Opitutales bacterium | reverse complement strand
TTACGCACGGAAGCACTTGCAGGATCTGCACCACGCGGTCCGTCAGCCGGCAAGGATGCTCATTGGGGAAAAACTATACTTGCCCGGGAAAAAGAGGTCCGGGAACACAGGTTGGTGATTGAGAGTATTATTCGAAGGCTATCCTCGGCTGGAATTACTTCGATACAGGAGGAACTTCCCCGCTTACTTCGCCTTGCCAACCTGCAACATGTCCGCACCCCTCTTCAAGGGAAACTTCCTGAAGGTCTTCATCCGTTTGATGTTTTATCCAATCTTCATCCCACACCTGCTATGGGCGGAACTCCCCGTCCCACTGCACTTGCTAAACTGGCAGAGATTGAAAAAGCTACCCGGGGACTCTATTCAGGAGTTGCAGGATGGATGGACGCCAAGGGAAGAGCTGAATTTATTGTTCCCATCCGTTGTGGAAGAATACAGCAAAGCTCACTCACTCTATTTGCCGGTGCCGGGATAGTTGAGGGATCGATTCCTGAAAACGAAAAAAGTGAAACAGATTGGAAACTGCAAGCCATGCTTGAAGTCATCACTGGAAGTCCTAATCTTCCGAGTTGAATGACCTCCACATCTGAGCAGATAGCTGAAGCAAATTTTCTTTGGGGGCATCTTGTTGCCAGTGGCTTGGCCGATCTCGATATAACCACCGTTTTTTTCTCCCCAGGCTCCCGGTCAACGCCTCTTATTATCGGATGCGAAAAGGAAAAACGCTTATCGTGCTTTCCTGCACTGGATGAAAGAACCGCCGCGTTTCTTGCTCTTGGACATGCGAAACGAACGAATGTCCCCACTGCGGTTATTTGCACTTCTGGTTCCGCTCTGACCCATTGGTTTCCCGCAGTTACCGAAGCGTCTTACTCGGGAATCCCTTTACTCTTATTATCCGCAGACCGTCCACCGGAATTACAGGAATGTGGTGCGGGTCAGACCATTAACCAAATCAATTTATTTGGTTCTTTTGTGCGTGTGTTTCATCAATCCTCCCTCCCCTGCCTCGAACAAGATGGCATCCGTGACTTGCAAACCATTCTACAAACTGCTTATTCCAAGTCGGTTTACCCGAATTTTGGTCCGGTACATATCAACTTTTCCTTTCGCGAGCCTCTCTGGCCCACCGCTGACTCTACCCCAAAGCTACCACTTTTTTCATCACTTGTCCGTGCATCCTTTTCCGATCAAACTGAGCATCCTGAATCTACTAATGATCTTACTGATATCACAAAGGCTTCCAGACCTATTGTAATTGCTGGGCTCAACACACCTTGCTCCCTCCCTGAAACATTTCAAAACATCCCAATTCTTTGTGACTCGCTTTGTTCCATACGGGAAACCAAACATCCTGCCCGAATCCTCCGATTTGAAAATTTACTCAGGTGCCCAAAATTCAAAGGATCAATAAAACCTGATCAATTTATTGTACTTGGACCTTTACCCACCTCCAAAACACTACGCTCATGGATCGAGGAGTCTGGGGCTCCCCGCCTGGTCATTGAGCCAAGCGGAAGAATAGTCGACCCACTATTGGGAATCAGCCACTCCATCCGGCTGAATTTTGACCAATTACATAGATTGGATCTTCCCCAATCCGAACCGGGATGGTTGGAAAAATGGACCAGGGCAGAAGAATTGGTTGAAGAAAAAATAGACTTGGAATTCGAGAAAATCTCTTGCAACTATGAGCCCAAGATTAGCCGCATCCTCTCCGAGCACCTCCCTTCCAACTCCAACCTTTACTGTGCTAACAGTATGCCCATTCGCGACCTGGAGTGGTTCTGGAAACCCAGTGAAAAAAAGCGTAATCTCTTTGGTGCCCGCGGAGTCAACGGGATAGATGGAACCCTTGGAACTGCTCTAGGTATTACTCATCAAAGCAATCAATCCACCTTTCTATTAACTGGTGAGCTTGCATTTCTTCACGATTCCAATGCCCTGCTTTTTGCCTCCGAATTGATCGGATCACTTACCGTTCTTTTAATCAATAATCAGGGAGGGGGTATTTTTGAGAACCTTTCCGTTGCCGACTTACCTGAGTTTGAAAAATGCTTCGCAACTCCCCAATGCTGTGACTTTGCCAAACTTTGTGCCGCTCATTCGGTGGAATATCTTCTAATTCAGGACGAAAAAGTACTGATCTCCCATATCAAAAGTCCTCCCAAAAAGGGAATTCGTGTGATTGAAATCAGGACAGACCGCAAAGCAGACCGAAAGATACGCCAGAAACTGCTCTCCCTCGGAACCTGATGCCAGAACTCGCAGAAGTAGCCTATGCCAGCTCACTATGGAATGAGGGACTGGGTCAAAAAGTAAAAGCCGTACATATTCATCCAACTTCAAGAGTTTTCCGGAATGAAGACCGTGATCAACTCGGGGCCAACCTTATAGGTAAAATACTCAAACGATCCGAAACTCACGGCAAACAAATGCTCTTTATTTTTTCGGGAGATTATTGGCTCGGTCTGCATCTGGGAATGACCGGTTGGCTACATAGTGAGGAAGTAGATTATTCACCAAAAAAACATGATGCACTCGTTCTATCCCAAGCTAAACAGACATTGATTTTTCGTGATCCCAGGCAATTTGGACGCTTACGCATGCACCAAGGTAAAAATCCACCAGATTGGTGGTCTGAGCGTCCGGTATCCATGCTATCTACAGCTTTCAACTTTGAAATTTTAGAAATTGCATTGAACCGACATGCTAAACGCCCGCTCAAAGCTCTCTTACTCGATCAGAGATATTTCCCCGGAATGGGGAACTGGATGGCAGATGAAGTGCTTTGGCGAGCGAACCTGCATCCGAATTGTCGACCACCGATGATAAGTGCGAAAGAACATAAAAAGCTTTTTCAGCAAATTCTTTTTGTGGTTCGGGGGGCGATGAAATCAGTCGGCACTAAGGGTGGCGATCCACCTGCCAAATGGTTATTTCACCAGAGATGGAAAGATGGCGGAACCTGCCCAAAATCGGGAGTATCACTGGTTCGGGAAGAAATTGGTGGGCGGACCAGTTGCTGGTCCCCTGCTTTACAAAAGCTGGGGAAATAAGCGAATTGCTTCAGCACAATCTTTTCTGATTTGAGCCGATAATTCATCAACATTTTCGAATTTCATTTCTGGTCTGAGAAATGAACTTACCTCCATTTCAAGGTGTGCCCCTTCCTGCCAGATGCAAACATCCGGTTGTTCTAGGCAGTGAATCTCCCAAAGTGGCACCTCCACCTTTTGCTCCACCGTCGGGCGGATCCCATAATTGGCAACCGCAGGAAGCTGCACCCCCGTTGTTCTCTCTTTAACTAACCCTGAATAAACCCCAAAAGCAGGCCTTGCTTGTGGACTCCACTGAAGATTAAGGGTGGCAAAGCCTAGCGTACGACCCAACGCCTTACCTGAAATCACTTGCCCAGATACCAGATAGGGTTTTCCGAGCATTTGGTTTACCTCTTTGATATCTCCTTCAGATAAAGCATGGCGGATACGCGAACTGCTTACCGGTGAATCATCCAACGCAAGAGAAGGGGCAACTTTGACTTTTAGTCCATATCCCAGGCCCATTTCCTCGAGCATTGCAGAGTTTCCTTTTCTATTTTTCCCAAAGCGGAAATTTTCCCCCACCGTAATTGCTTTCAGCGATGGAATATGCTCTCTGAGAAAAGGCAGAAACTGCTCCGCTTCGAGGCTCGATAAAAGTTGATCAAAGGGCTGAAGGATGACCGCATCCATTCCCGCGGACAATAGGCTCTCCGCTTTATCCATTGCGGACATCAATAAAGGTGGTTCCTTTCCGGGACGGAGAAAACTAGCTGGATGGTGAGGAAAAGTCAGGGCAACCCCAGAGCCGGAAAATGAACTGGCTTGTTCAAGTGCTAAATCGAGAACAGAGCGGTGTCCACGGTGCACTCCATCAAACATGCCAACTGCCAGGCACACTTCCTGTTCCCATTTACCTCCAAACTGGACAATCGAGTCAAAGACCCGCTCCATCATTAAAGAACATGGGTTGGAACCGCTTCACGAACGGGAATGAGATGATTTTGAAATTCTCCTAGGGGAACTTCATTAATTTGCTCAAGGGTGAGAGATTGGGAGATGTCAAACTGATCAATCCTGGTGCGTCTGAGACTTTGTAAATGTGCCCCACAACCCAGGCGCTGTCCAAGATCATGCACCACCGTACGAACATAGGTGCCCTTGCTGCAGTCCATAAAAAACTTACCCACTGGGGACTCCCAACCCTCCAGTTTCAATTCATTGATACGAATAAATCTGGGTTCTCGCTCCACTGTTTTTCCTTTGCGGGCCATTTTATATAAGGGCACTCCGTCAATTTTCTTGGCGGAAAACATCGGAGGAGTCTGGTACTGATCGCCCAAAAACCCCACCATTTCCTGAATTAATTGATCCTCGGACAATCCTTCTGGCAGAGGTTTTTCTGCAACCACTTCACCATCCGCATCCTGACTATCGGTTTCAACACCCAGCAGAAAGGTTCCCTCATAAGCTTTATCCAGACTGATTAAAAACTGGGATACTTTGGTTGCTTTACCGACCAGCATAATCAGCAATCCTGTGGCAAGCGGGTCCAGAGTTCCGGCATGACCAATTTTTTTCATCCGTAATTTCCGACGCAACCGGTCAACCACATCATGGGAAGTAATACCCTGCGGCTTATCGACGAGGAGAATTCCCTCAAAATCAATATCTTGTCTCGTGCTCATCCTAACTTTCCCTTAGCTGCCAGCTCGAGGTGCTTGCCAATCGCATCAACCAGAGTTGGATAAAAGGCATCAATCGTCTCCACCACATTAAAACCGGCCGCACAGGCATGGCCGCCGCCGTTAAATTCCTTGGCCAATAAATCGACCCGTAAATTTTCATCTTTTGCACGAAAACTTCCTTTAATTTTGCCATCCCGTTCTTCCAACAGTGCTCCGATTTCCACACCATCCAATGAACGGGCATAATCGACAAAATTTTCCGCATCCTCGGGCTTAGTTCCAGTCTCGGTGTAGTACTTACCTAAAATAGAGCCGATACAAACACGGTTATCATATTCCATTTTAAAACTGGCAAGAAATCGCTGGAGGAGTTGAATACGTCCGGGCTTTTCTTTCTCATAAAGTTCGTGAGCAATACCGGAAGGACTGGCTCCCGCTTCGCAAAGAAGTCGGCATACTTCAAAAACCGAAGCATTGGTTGCCGAGTAACAAAATTGACCCGTGTCTGTACAGATTCCAAGATAGAGTGCTTCAGCAGTGGTTTTATCCACCTTATATCCAGAATCAAAAAAGAACTTGGCTAGAATTTCTCCTGTTGCGGAAGCGTCACAAAGAATAAAGTTTTTATCACCATAATTCGTATTCGATACATGGTGATCAATATTCAGATCAACCTTGCGAAACCTTTCGCTCAAAGTATCTCCAACTCGGCGGTGATCGGCACAATCGACTGTGATTATCTGATAATCGCCATTAGCCACTTGATCCGGAGAATAAAACGGTGTGTCTCCTACAAACTTTTGCAGTGTCCGGGGAATGGGATCTTCATTAACCGCTCGGGCATCTTTACCCAAAGATAAGAGGATCCGGGTAAGAGCAACCTGAGAACCAATACAATCCCCATCGGGTCGCCTGTGCCCAAGCACGAGAATTGGAAGTTCGTTGAGGTTGGAGATTGCTTCAGAAAAAGAGACAGACTGGTTCAGAAATAATGGCATGAAAAATAAGAAAAGATTGGATCATAGCATATGTATTCAAGCAGGAAAAGCTTGGAACTAATTTCCTTTTTTGATCAAAAATCCATCTTTATCTAAAGAAATCTGTGGAAGAATTTCCGACACCTTAATTCCGTTCAAAACAAACTCTCCATCCTCCATGGAATAGGCAAACCCAGGCAACATCCTCCCCCATGTCCCGTTCTTGGTACCTTGCTGGAAATTATTTGCAATCGATATATTCGGGAACTGCAGGGCTACTAAGCCATTTTTACGGGTAGCAAATCCATCCACCACATGGCATTTGATCCCCCTAGCTTTGGTAATTGTTTGCCAACTCCCATCCTCATTTTGCTCGAACCCAAATCCAGAAAGTAAGGGGAACCAGGGAAACCATTGGGCCATCCAGGTTAAATCTCCGATAGAAATTTTAAGTTTGGGATAGTCGATCAAGTTAGTCTGTTTGATGCGCATCCAATTCACCCAAGGCAAGATAACGGATTCATCCTTTTGGTTTAATATATTCCTAACACACTTGGCCCAGTCATTGAAAGGCTTTGGCATATTTATTTTTGCAGAACTTAAATTTTGCAAAAAAAGACTTCTTGATATTTCAGTACCATCTATACTTTTAAAAAGAATCCCATCACTCGATTGAAAAATTCGTTTTCTCAAACTTTGTGATATTTCTCTTGTGCTTGCCAATCTTTGGTTAAAAGCATTCTTCCCTAAATCCAAGACAGCCTGACGTACGGACTCTGGGGTAGCCTTTTCAGGGTCAATTGGATGCCCGACGCACACCGATACACAGTAGGGAAAAGTCTCAGGTATTTTTTTAAAAAAACAACCTCCCTTATTGCTGTAAACGCTACCCCAAACTCCGTCTAAAAAAGTCGGAACAATTGGAACCTTCGCAGATTTCGCCAACAGAATAGAACCACGCATAAAAGGAAGGGTAACACCAATTCTTGAAATCTCTCCCTCCGCAAAGAGGCAAAGTGGCATGCCTATTGAAATCCGTTTTATCGATTGTTTCAAGGAGGCTAAGGAGTTTGCTGAAGAGATTGTAAGGGTATCGGTTAGACGGAAAACCGCCCTCATGAATTTTGATTGCGCTAAATCCTTGTGGGCTAGATACCTCACCTTTCTTGGAAAAGCTGCTCCGATAAAAACAGGATCTGCATAGGATAAATGATTGCTTACAATTAAAACTCCACCCTGTTCAGGAAAATCTGACATTCCTGTAACCTCGATTCGATAAAAGATTCTCAGAATCATGTGAAATAGGGATCGAAGAACATCCTCAAACAAAAGGATTACGGATATTAAGGCCATTATTCCAATTGGTAAGATTAAGATCAAAACCTCAACTTTAGCCTCGATCCCCAGTCCACTTACTAACCATGCATGTACCACGATCAGGCAAATTCCTCCAAGTTGAGTCAATAAATTAGAAGCTGCTAAGATACGTCCCCTTTCCATTGGCTCAGCCTGATCCTGCAAATATCCATTCAAGGGAACAAAAAATAAAGCACCGAAAAAACCCAGGGATGTACAGCAGACTTCAAACATTCTTCCCAACGCAGGAAAAAAATAAATACCAACCAGGCTAGCTGTCATGCCGAGCAGGCCAAGGGGACTTAGACCAACCTCCACCCTTCCCTTGTTTAGATAAGCAGCAAACAAAGCACCTGCCATAATCCCGATACCCAATAAGAGAAACCAATAGCCATAAAGACTACCCATACCTACTTTTCCATCGATCACCTCTCCCGAAAGCCTAACCAAGACCAAATAGAAAAATCCTCCTACTGCCCAGAAGCATGCATCCCCAAGAGCAGCCCATCGTAGCCTGGGATTCCCCAGCAAATTCTTCAAGTCATGAAAATGACCAAAGAGCAGATTAATACGAAAGGGAGCTTTACGAATCACTCCTGTCGCAGGAGTGGGCAGATTGAGAAACCATGAAAGAAGAGCCAAAGCCAAAATGATCCAAACAATCTGTTGAGCCGCTCCCCATCCGCTCCGAACCACAACAAATTGATCAAATAAAACCGCACCGGTGAAAGCCCCGGCAAGAATCCCGACCACCGAGAGCATTTCCATCCAGCCCACCGCCTTGCCCAATTTTTCATAACCCACAATTTCCTTGAGAATTCCTTTCTTAGCCGGAGATAAAAAAGTGGACTGCGTGGAAAGAAGGAAAAAACCAATCAGAGCGACGAGTAATGATTGGAAAGAAATACCTAAAAGAATGACAGCCAGTGCCAAAAGCTGAGAAAAAAGACTAATTCCAATCACTCGCCTCTTGGAAAACCGATCCGAAACCCATCCGGCTAATGGAGCAAATAAAATGAAAGGCAGAATCAAAAGCAGGGATGCCCACTGATTGATCTGATCCATACTTTCCTTTCCAAAATAAAAAGCAGCCAGAACAGGCAGGAATGCTTTGACTGCATTGTCATTGAATGCACCAAGGGTCTGAGCAAGTAACAAGGGGACAATCCGGCAAAATTTATCTTTCTGGAAAATCATGATTATGCCACAAACATTGCTTCCCCAGGATCTATAATCTTTTTATCCATCTATCTTTAATTTGTGATTGATGAAGAAAGTAAAAGCAAAGATTGTCGAGAAATGAAACCCTTCATTTTCCTTTTGCCCCTCTTTATGATCAGCTCTCAGGGATTTGGTAAGAGACCCAACATCCTGTTCATTTTCTCCGATGATCATGCCTATCAGGCAATTTCCGCCTATGGGTCCAACCGGAACAAGACACCCAATTTGGACCGTATTGCCAACGAGGGAATGCGGTTTGACAGGGCCTTTGTAACCAACTCCATTTGTGCCCCCAGTCGGGCAGTTGTTCTTACCGGCAAACACAGCCATCTCAATGGTCAACTTACTAACATGGAAACCTTTGACGGCTCGCAACAAACTTTTCCCAAGCTCCTACAAAAAGCGGGTTATCAGACTGCACTTTTTGGCAAATGGCACCTAAAAAGCAGTCCCACCGGATTTGATTTCTGGGAAGTGCTCCGTGGTCAGGGTCCGTATTACAACCCACTCTTTATCACTCCAAAAGGAAATAAGAATATCTCCGGATACACCACTGATATTATTACGGACCGCACCTTGGATTGGCTCAAAAATGAGCGTAATTCGGAACAACCGTTTTTCCTTTGCTCCTGGCACAAGGCTCCTCACCGTAATTGGTTGCCTGCACCCAAATACATGAAAAAGTATGATGACCAAGATATCCCGGAACCGGAAACCCTGAGAGATGATTATCGAAACCGGTTATCTCCTGCATCTTCTCAGACGATGACCATCGACAAACACATGCGGGACGACTGGGATTTTAAATTAACTACACCGAAGGGATTTAATAATGAACAGAAGAGGATATGGGAAGCAGTCTATGAGCCTAAAAACAAAGCTTTCCGGGAGGCTAAGTTAAAAGGAGACGACCTGCTCAAATGGAAATATCAGCGATATGCTAAAGACTACCTCAGATGCATTGACTCGGTGGATGAAAATATTGGACGATTACTCCATTATTTGGATAAAAGTGGATTAGCGGAGAATACAATCGTAATATATTCCTCTGACCAGGGTTGGTACTTAGGTGAACATGGCTGGTATGATAAGCGATGGATGTATGAGGAATCCTTCCGTACCCCCCTCATGATCCGTTGGCCAGGTACTATTCGTCCTGGTAGTGTCAACATGAATCTCGTTCAAAACCTCGACTATGCACAAACCTTTCTCGATATCTGCGGAACCGATCAACCAATGGACATGCAAGGAAGGTCTCTGCTTCCTTTACTCAAAGGAGAAACCCCTGATGACTGGAGAGAATCGATCTACTATCAATACTACGAATTCCCAGGCTATCATAATGTCCGCAGGCACTACGGCGTTCGCAATCATCGCTATAAGCTGATTCATTTCTACATGATCGATGGGTGGGAATTATACGATCTGGAAAAAGATCCTCAGGAATTAAACTCCGTCTATGGAGAACCTGCCTATGCTAAAATTACTGAAGAGCTGAAAAAGGAACTTTCTCGATTAAGAAAAGAATATAAGGTTCCTCAAGATACTCGTCCTCTACCCAACAAAATCAGAAAGCTTTTCTAAGAAGAAGTAGCTGAAAGTTTTTCAATCGCCCGAGCCAAATCGATATCTTTCTCGGTAACCTTACCCCCCGCATCATGGGAATTGAGTCCGATCTCAACCCGGTTGTAGCAGTTGAAAATTTCAGGATGATGATCCATCGCTTCTGCCTCATAGGAAATCCGCAGAATAAATCCCATCACTTCTTTAAAATCAGAAAATTGAAATGACTTTTTTAGCTTATTTTCAATCCATTCCCACCCCTTTAAATTCGCAAGTGCGTGGTTAATTTCGTTTTGATTTAACGGTTTAGACATGATTGGAATTTGCTAGTCGACGCTTTCCTCGTTGTCAATTGGCTCCTTTGCCGTTGAGATAGTGAAGCTCTCCTTTTTTGATGAATCAATTATCGCCCGAAGAAAAAAATAACCTGCCCCGCCATGTCGCATTGATTATGGATGGGAATGGTCGCTGGGCAAAATCCCGCAGAATGCCAAGGTTGTTTGGTCACCGGAACGGCGTTGAAAATGTGCGAGCCGTGGTTAACACAGCCAAGGAAGTAGGAGTTCCCTACATCACTCTTTACGCTTTTAGTACGGAAAACCAGAATCGACCCTCGGATGAGAAATCTGGGCTTATGAAATTACTCGAAGAATTTCTTAAGAAAGAACTTAGCTCGATGATGGAAGATGGAATCCGCTTGCGGGCGATTGGAGATCTTTCCGGACTGCCGGATTTCGCCCAAAAGATTGTGGAGGATACGATTGAGCAAACCCAAGAGAATGAGAACTGGAACCTCACCCTTGCTCTTAATTATGGCAGTCGCCAAGAGGTACTAAAAGCAGTCTCGAAATATGCTCAGAATCATCCAGGCTCAGCAAATGTGCCTACATGGGAACAATTTTCACCTTATTTGGAAACTGCGGGTCTGCCGGACCCAGATCTGATCATCCGGACATCGGGTGAATTCCGTCTCAGTAATTTTCTTCTTCTGCAAGCTGCCTACGCAGAAATCTTTGTATCTCCTCTGCACTGGCCGGACTTCGGTCGCGATGCATTTCTTGAAGCACTTGCTGACTATGCCCGCCGGGAACGGAGGTTTGGAAAAACCAGCGAACAAATACAACCATCAGTCCATATCTTATGATTTTAAGAACCTTAGCCACAATAATTCTTTGGGGATTACTCGGATCAATTGTCTATGGTCTAAAAGAACCGGGTGCTATGTGGATTCTCAACCTCTGTGCAACCCTTACTCTCTTCGAAGTTTACACCATCCTAGGAAGAATTGGTTACGCGGCCAACCGTATCACTGGTTTGGTAACAGGTGCCTGCATGATTCCAATTGCCTTTTATTTCCCTGGAGCAGGAATCGATGCTCTCGCGGTTGGTGCACTTTTTTCATCTGCTGCTTGCGTAGTCTTTCCACAGGATCAGAGAGGGCTGTATGTTAAACGTCTTTTACCTACCTTCTTCGGCTTACTATTTGTTACCTTTCTTTTGCATTATTTCGTGCGTATACTTAGACTGACTGATGTCCCTGAAAACCCTGGAGCAATTGGGTTCGGGTTGTTTTTCTGTCTTTGGATAGTACTGGTTGCTAAATTCAGTGATATTGGTGCGTTATTGGTGGGCAAAACAATTGGTCGTACAAAAATGGCCCCTTCCATCAGTCCAGGCAAAACAGTTGAGGGGTTACTCGGCGGGCTGGGTGCATCAGCAGGAATAGGGGCACTCATTCCATGGATTGCGCACTCACAACTTGATTATTTATTTGATTTTGGAAACTGGACTTTAGAACCCACCCAAGGAGCACTCTGGGGTTTAGTTATAGGAATAGTATCAGTCATTGGTGACCTTATTGCGTCCGTGCTTAAACGGCTGGCAGGAATGAAAGACTCTGGCGGTGCGATTCCTGGCATTGGAGGATTACTTGATCTTACCGATAGTTTAATCCTTTCGGCCCCGACCGGATACTTTATCATTTTGTTAATTCATCCATGAGCTATCCGAGGAAGCTTGTTCTTCTCGGGGCAACAGGCTCGATTGGAGAAAGTTCCCTGCGAGTCATTCGTAAGCACCGGGACAAGTTACAGCTTATTGGAGTTTCCGCGTTTAAAAATGCAGCCAAAGTCTCTTCGATTGCTCATGAATTTGGGGTTAGCAAAGTACATCTCTGCCAGACTCCTCCAGAAAATTTTCAACTTCCTCAAGTCACTGAGCTCATCTCAGGCCATCAAGCACTCCTCGACCTTGCCGCATGGGAAGAGGCGGATATTGTATTGATTGCCGTGGTTGGCGCAGCTGGGCTTGCCCCTACGCTTGCGGCTCTAGAAGCAGGTAAAGATGTAGTTCTTGCTAATAAAGAATCTCTCGTGGTTGGTGGAGAATTGGTAATGGAAACTGCCCGTCGCACTGGTGCGCGGATACTTCCAGCGGATAGTGAACACAACGCAGTTTTTCAATGCTTACAAGGTCAACCCGATAAAACTCTAGAGTCACTCGCTCTGACTGCATCTGGTGGACCTTTTAGGGATTGGCCAGTTGAAAAATTAAATCAAGTTACTCCAGAGCAGGCACTTAAACATCCCAATTGGGTGATGGGACCAAAGATAACGGTAGATTCTGCCACTATGGCAAACAAAGGTCTTGAGTTGATTGAAGCAAAATGGCTCTTTGAATTACCTCCCGAAAAGCTTCATGTGCTCATTCATCCACCCAGTGTTGTTCATGCAATTGTACAGTTCAAAGATGGATGCAGTTTTGCACAAATGTCACCGCCCTGCATGACTTTTGCTCTTCAAAATGCCCTTCTATACCCCGACCGTTTTGAGGGAGTGGAAGAAGGCATAGACCTTTGCAACTCATTAGACCTCTCTTTTTCGCCTCCCGATTTGTGCCGATACCCTTGCCTCAAACTGGCCATAGATGCGCTCGTAGAGAAAGGATGTGCCCCACTTGTTTTCAATGCTAGTAATGAAATGGCAGTAGAGGCTTTTCTCTCGAATCGAATTGGCTTTGGCGATATATCAAACATAATTGATAGAACATTGAATCTTTTTGAACATCGCTCCTTTAAATCTCTCGAAGAATTACTTATCCTCGATAACGAAGCACGTACTTTGGCTGAGAGTTTAATTGTTCAAGTTTCTTAGAACTCCAATATTCGTCTTTCAAACATGACCATGCTCTACGACATCGCTTTCCTCTTTGTCGCTCTTTTTGCCCTTGGCTTCACCATTTTTATCCACGAACTTGGTCACTTCCTTGCGGCTCGTCAGCGTGGTTTAATCATTACTCGGTTTTCCATTGGCTTCGGGCCCAAATTATTTGGTTGGACCAGAAATGGTGTAGAATACCGGCTATCAGCCATTCCCTTTGGTGGATATGTGGCACTTCCCCAACTTTCAGACATGGGTCGTCTCGAAGGTAATGAGACATCAACAAACCAGACAGATTTACAAAACCAAGAAAATCGAAAATCAGCATGGGATGATTTTGACGATGATGATCAGTCGGATAAAGAAGAACCTTTGCCCAAGATTACTTACTCCGACAAAATGATCGTTTCGGTAATGGGAGCGGTTTTCAATATTCTACTCGCTTTCGCACTGTCCACAGTCCTTTGGTTTTTTGGATACGATGTCACCGATGCTCAACTGAGTACCAAAGTTGGTTTTGTTGCTGATACAGTAGAAAGATGGAACCCCTTGGTCGAGGAGGGTGAAGAAGTCACATCACCGGCCAAAAAGGCCGGCTTACAGGCTGGTGACGAAATTGTAGCAGTCGATGGTTCACACGTTGATGATTTCATGGATATTCAAAACCGGATCATCACTGGGAAACAACAAACCGCTCAAGGAAGAAGACTCCTCAATTTGACCATCTTACGAAATGGCCAAGAAATAAAGTTTGAAGTGTATCCTGAAGTCTGGGGACCTGAAGAAATCAGGGTTATTGGAATTGGCCCCAAGGAGACTTTTTTTATTGGTGAATTATCACCAGATATGCCAGCGGTGCAAGCTGGGCTACAAATTGGTGATCAACCTGTGAGTCTCAACGGAAAAAAAATTCATTCCTTCACACAGCTCGTTCACATGCTGGAAAAGGTAGATCAGAACAAAAGCATTTCTTTGACTGTTCGTCAGGGTGGTGAAGGTGGCCCAGAACGCACATTTGAAATGATACCCGTAGAAAAAGAGATTTTAGTGGCTGGTGTTTCAAGTGTTCGAAAAATGATTGGTTTTCGCCCGGAATTCAAAATTGTCACCACTTATCCCAACCCATTAACTCTTATATACAGCCGAGTTAAAGACATGTACCTTACCCTAACCGGTTTGGTTAGTCCTGCATCAGATGTCAAGTTACGCAACATGAGTGGACCTGTTGGTATTGTTAACCATTTAAGCGTATTTGCCAAAATTGGTTTCAAAAAACTTCTTTGGTTTGTAGTCTTTATTAATGTCAACCTTGCCATTCTGAATCTTTTACCGATTCCGGTTTTGGATGGTGGGCATATGCTTTTTGCCACTATAGAAAAGTTGCGTGGTGAACCCCTACCCCTTGCCTTTTTGGAAAGAGCACAAATTCTTTTTGTCGCCCTTCTGTTTTCGTTCATGCTGTATGTCACTTTTTTTGATGTACAGAGAATCCTGCCTTTCTAACCGATTTCCTTACGAATATGGGCTCGGTGACCCCCTATTGTGTCTCCCGGTTTAATCCAACCCGCAGGAGAACTACCGAAGTAAACATTGGAAATATTACCATTGGAGGAAATCACCCGGTAAAAGTACAGTCAATGACGACAACGGACACCCTAGATATCCAGTCCACTGTAAAGCAAACCATCGAACTGGCGGAAGCTGGCTGTGAAATTGTCCGAATCACTGCACCGAATGTACGAGCAGCTGAGGCCCTTGGTGAAATTAAGAAGAATGTAAGGAATGCAAAACTCGATGTTCCGCTGGTCGCAGATATTCATTTTATGCCTCAGGCGGCCATGGAAGCTGTAAAGCATGTGGAAAAAGTCCGAGTAAATCCTGGTAACTATGCGGACCGAAAAAAATTTCAAAGCCGTGAATATTCAGATTCTCAGTATGAAGAGGAGCTCCACAGGCTACATGAAGCTTTAAGTCCGCTGATTATAAGATGTAAGCAACTTGGTCGGGCGATGCGTATTGGCACTAATCACGGATCTTTGTCAGACCGTATTATGAATAGGTATGGAGACACTCCCCGTGGTATGGCTGAATCAGCCCTCGAATTTTTACGCATTGCCCGTACTCATGGATATCACGACATCGTACTCTCGATGAAATCGAGTAACCCAAAGGTAATGATCGAAGCATATCGCCTTGTTGTGGCGATGATGGATGAGGAAAAAATGAACTACCCACTCCATTTGGGAGTGACTGAGGCTGGGGATGGTGAAGACGCCCGCATAAAGAGTGCAATCGGGATTGGCTCACTTCTATTAGATGGACTCGGGGATACTTTACGAGTTTCATTAACCGAAGATCCAGTGGCCGAAATTCCCGTTGCCAGCGATCTCGTCCGTCGGGCACATCATTTCTGGGAAAGTAAAAAAACAGAATTTGAAGAGCAAGAGGAGTATATCAATCCATTTTCTTATCAACGCCGATCTTGTCCTTCCTTTTCAATAGGGAGTAATGGACTTAAAATCGGGGACAAATTACCCCCTGCGGTATTAGCATCAACCGAGGATAAAATGTGCGAAGTTGAGCAAATCATCAAAACAATCGCTCGCACTCAAACCCTCGCAAAAGATGCCCCGCTTGAAGGAGTAATTGTTTCTTTGATTTCAGATGAAGATCTTGAAAAGCTAGAGATTCTCAGATCTTCTATTTTCGGTGCAATTTCTTTAATTGTTGTGGATGACCTTCGGGATGATCCATCCCATAAACTTCCCTCACACCATAAGTCCTCTCCTTCCCTGCTCTGGCATGCCGCAAAAATTTCTGAAAATGAATCAGATATTGCCCGCTTTCTCGCTCATTGTGAAACTGCTGGCCATCGCCCCTGTATCTCCCTCTCAGGTGGGAAAATATCCGCTGGAAATGAACTGCTCCTTAGAGAATCTTCAGAGACGCCCATCATTACTCTGAAAGAAAATGTAACATGGAATAACGCAGTTGCTGCATACCGTGCATTGGCCAGTTCCCTCAGCCTCGCTGGTCTATCACTTCCTATTTGGATAAGAAATGCACATTTCACTAGGCTATTCCCTAATGCTAGTTTCTCTGCAACCCTGCTAGACTCTTCCATTCTTTCTGGAGCATTACTTTGCGACGGGATTGGTGATCTCAT
>OMJS01000057.1 GCA_900299365.1 Opitutales bacterium | reverse complement strand
CCCGGCTTGCCCTTAAGCACATCCTGAGCATAAACCAACACCGCACCAGCGGGTCCTAACCCGGGATGCTCAAGATCAATCCCAAAGCCTTCCAGATTCATCACGCCTAGGCTCTCCATCACTTCCCGAGCGCCCGAGCGTTGGTCAAAATCAAAGTCTGGTCTTTCCGTGCGGGTAATGTCTCCCAATGCCCGGTCGATATCATCGGAAAGGATCTTGCCATTCTCCATCATTTCCAGTCTTCGACCGAGACTCTCAGGCATCAAAACCTCCCGTGGAGAAAGGGAGTGTAGGACGGAAAATAAATCGCCCGGATTCACTTGGTTAGACAAGGCAAATTTGCCAGTGGATAGGTCCAGCCAAGCAGCACGGGCTCCCTTTTTGTCAAGATCAAGAGCGAGCAGAAAATGATTGTGTGAAGCCTCCAACTGCCGATCCTCCAAGACGGTCCCGGGAGTCAGAATACGGGTAATTCCCCGCTTGACCAATTTGCCCGGCTTTGGAGGTTCCAACTGATCACAAATAGCCACTTTTTTTCCTTGAGCGAGCAGTTTGCTAAGGTAGGACTCAGTCGCATGGGAAGGAATCCCCGCCATGGGCATATCATGGCGTTTGGTCAGGGTGATGCCAAGGAGTGCCGCCCCCTGCTCGGCATCGTTTTCGAACATCTCATAGAAATCGCCCAGACGAAAGAGCAGTAAAGTATCGTCCTCGAGGCTTTGCCTGGCCTCCCGGTACTGTTTCATCATGGGGGTTTCCGTGCTCATCAAAGTAAGCGAATAGGCAATCCCCAAGCAGGGAATTCGTCAAGTGAATGAAATTGACGTGAGAAGAAAACTAGAAATTCGCCCCTACTCCAAGCTCGATAAGGTGCTGAAAGGAACCATCAAAGGATTCATTGGAAGTAAGCCCAAGCAAGCGGTATCCCAACCGGGCAGAATAATTCTGGGAAAACATATATTCTAATCCCATTGAAAAATCATAGGTAAAAACAACTGAAGAATCGGCACCACTTTGAGTTGAATCATTGCCCCAATTCCCGCGACTTTTAACTTGAACATCAACGTAGTTTTTACGCCAAGCAAATCCAGCACCTAGACCACCATATGTTGAAAGTTTTTGACTGAGGGAGATCGTATATCCACCTCCCAAAGAAAGAGAAAATGACTCCTCCGTACCAAAAACCCTATACTCTTTATTTAAATCATTTTTAAAATTAAGATTTTGATTTTCCAAATATTGGTAAGCTACACGTACATACGCCATCCAGTTATCCCATCTTTTAGCAGCAGATACTCCGATGGAGTTACCCCATTCACCATCTAAATCATCGTCAAGATTGTCTTGGGAAAAATTTGTTGATGTTGCCACAGCAAATCCAACCAAAGGCATTAAGTAGTAATCTCCCTTTCGTTGCTGAGTCGTAGGTGCCACCCGAACAACCTCTGACTGATAAACTGTGGGCACCTCTTCTGTAATAGGTTCCTCGGGTATAGGCAGGGGCTCCACCATCGGCCCTGGCAATTGGTCGTAGGATTGCTGGGCATCCGTCTCCAGTTGTACTGGAGCAAGAGACTCATTGCGGTCGATCAGCTCAATCGGCTCAGTGCCCGACATTTCACTGAGGCGCTTGGAAAGATCAAGGGCCCGTTGTTCCATCTGCATGAACCTGCGTTGAAGCTCAGAAACGGGTGCACCTTCGCTGTTCTGCCCCCATATGGGACCACATATTGATAAAGCAAAGGAAACGGGAACTATGCGAAAAAAAATACTCACAGGTCGTATGGAAAACGATTTAATAAGAAAAATCAAACTGAAGAATTTTGCTAAGGGTTGAAGACTTACCAAAACGGTTCAACTCGATAATTATTTGTAAAGCCTCACTATCCGAAAAGTAAGCACTATTCTCAATATAATCTCCAAGGCCCTCGAGGCTGGGCAGAATCTCAATCACCTCGTCCCGTACCTGCATACGGATAAAGTCTTTTTCATAATACTGCACCTCCTGCTCTGTTCGTAAGAACCAACCACTCGATGAGTTTATCCCGCCCTCCCAGTGCAACCATTGCTGAAGCCCCTGATGATAGACCCATTTGAAATATTTATCTCCTGTCCAGAACCATCCAACATTTTCTTTCCACATCCAGGTGGCATCGAGCAACTGATCGGGACGGTGAACATACACCCAACCCATATCAACATGATAAATCCAGTTTTGCCGACCATTGGCTTCATTGATGTCTCGGTAGTACATTCCAAAGAACATAAGGTTGGTCCAATCCGGATTGGCTGCTGTGGTGGCCACCCAGACCCGCACCGTGGCTGTATCCTCTAAATTGTCATCATCTTCCCCATCATCTATCAAACGGTACTGAAAACTATCCTCCCCCATAAATTCAGTTGGAGGTTCATACCTGTAAACTCCCCTGGACCAGGTGTTGACATTGTACCCATTGGCAGAATTTGAGCCAAGTAGTTCGACCGTGTAGGAACTTTTTTCAGAGGGATCGTCGGGCCCGGTATGATCATTGGCTAAAACATCGATCAAAATGAGAGGATTAGATGTACGGTTCTCCTGATAAAAATATTTGATATCATCCACCGCAACTGGAGCATCATTGACCGGAGAAACCAACAATTCAACTGTCTGAACATTGGATGTATAACCGTCTGAAACAAGGACATTAAAGGAATCAAAGCCATAAAAGTCTGCATCAGGACGATAAGTAAACCCAGCCCCCAAAACGGTGACAGCCCCATATGGGGACTGGCTTTGCAACTGGTAACTGATATCGTCCCCGTCTTCATCAAATCCTTCAAAAACTTGAAAGATCTCCCCATCCTCACTTAAATTATAATCGCTTGCAGAAAGCACGGGGGGATCATTGGCATCTTCCAACTCTACAAAAATGGTCTGGTTGGTTTCAAACACTCCATCCGATACACCAACCACCACCTCAAAGATTCCATCGCCATTTGAATCACCGGGATTCTCAAAGTTTTGCAGATTGATAAAGTCCAAAGAACCATTGGATTCATCAATGAAGAAAAATCCTGCATCCGCACCCTTGGCCACCCGGTAGGCCAGATCATCAGTCTCATTATCCTCTGCCATGACCTGAGTTATAAACAGTCTATCCTCTGGAGTGGTAAGCTGATAAAATGTCTCTCCTCCCCCACTTGTATAATAAGGTGGGCTCTCGTCCTGATCTGCAACCACTACAAATACTTGATAGGACTGACCGAGGTCGGAATCGTTTACATCGATAATCAATTCATACCGGTTGTCCCCGTTGGAATCGTTGGCATCTTCAAAGTCAAAACCATATGGATCTACACTTCGAAGCACGCCCTCTTGAGTTAACAAAAATAGCTCGGCATCCGCCCCACCAGTAATGGTGGCATTTGGATCTTCCAAATTATCAGGATCAGCCAGCTCAAGATCGGCAACGATGGACTGGTTTTCAGGGATGATAAAAGTGCTCCCCTGCGAGCCAGCCTTTAAGACAGAACTGGGCAGGCTGTCGGGCAGATTATTGATAAAGACAGTAAGGTTGTGCTCGGTACGATCGGTGTAGGGATCCTGTAAGCCCAGTCGGGCAACATATCCAAGTTCGGTGCCTGCACGCTCGTAGTCGGGCAACGCATCCTGTTTAAAATAGAGCACATTACCAAGCACTTTGAAATCAGGATCATCCGCGAGCCAGGTTGTCCATACCACGGAGTCTCCATCCCCGTCATAAGCGAGAAGGGGCAGCACCTTACCCACTCCCTCATCCATGGTATGAGAAAGGGGCAGTCTGGTAACTGGGGCGTCATTAATCGGAGAGACTTCTACTTTAAATTGAACAACTACGGGCAAGCCTGCATTGTTTAATGCCTGAACAAAAAATTCATCCGATCCGGAATAATTTCCGTCCGGCTGGTAGGATATGGTCACGCCATCTTCAATGGTTACCGAACCATATAAGGCATCACGAAAAATATCATACCCTGAAATTCCTCCATTGGTATTATCGGGGTCACTCGCCTGTAAATCCGCCACGGGATGATTCAATACATTATCCTCATCAACCGTTTGATTTTGAGGAGAAAAAACGGGGTTCACCCTCGGTGGTTGGTCCCATTCCAGTATTCTCACCACTATCTCCTGCTCGCTCGACAGTCCCGCATCGTCAGATACACGGACGATCACCCGATATTGGTTGTCTTGGCCAAAATCTCTGGGGTTTTCGAAATCGGGAAGGTAGTCAAATGTGACCACGCCGGTTTGTTGATCCACGCTAAAGACATCACTACGAAATTCCAGCCTCCCGCTACTTGCATTGATCTCGAAGAACTCCTCATCCTCACCACCAGCTAAATCAAAAGATGTCCCCTCCAGCACGAGCGGATTAGATTCTGGGTTAAAAATATCAATTTGCTCAAGTACCAAAAAGGTATGCTCAACATGATCAATTTCTGTTGCCAACGAAGTAAATACTGGGGGCTCATTAACGGCCAACACTTCAACCGTTATTTTCTTTTGATCGGACTGGGTTGCTTGATCGGGATAGGCTGGCTTTTTTCTCGCTTCTACAACCAGTTCGTAGACATTGTCCTGACCAAAATCTTGTGGGCTCTCAAAATCAGGAGGCTGTTTAAAGAATAGCCGTCCCCCTGCACCAAATTTTACTTCGTCAAAAAGGATTGCATTTTCGCTGACATCCTCCCCTCCTTCTGGTTGAAAAAAGCGAAACTCCACCACATCAATCCGACGGTCAAGGTCCAAGACTTGCAAGGATTGAACACCCGAGTCCTCAGCAAGTTCTACTACCTTAATCACATCAAAAATGACTTTCGGTTCATTATCGACTTCCCGGTGCTTGAGTTGAAAGGCATACGGTTGGTTAAGTTCACCCACGATCAAGGTGGG
Organism: Opitutales bacterium; assembly: GCA_900299365.1. Classification (GTDB taxonomy): domain Bacteria; phylum Verrucomicrobiota; class Verrucomicrobiia; order Opitutales; family Seribacteraceae; genus Chordibacter. Next base: position 10,429 of record OMJS01000057.1, on the reverse strand, counting down.
CGATCCATCTTCTCCAAAATAAAAGGGCTCAATCACCCCTGGTTTTTCCGGCCGATCCGGCCATCCCGACAGAACATCAGGGTACTCTGAATTATCTGTAAACGCAGCAGTAGGATCACCAAAGCCACTGGCAAGACCAAGGGATACCATCACTTGATCGTCTTCGACAAAAACAAGATCCGTCCTGTTATTGCCCAAGAGGTCGAGGACTTGAAGAGATGCGACACGATTTCCCTGACTGAGGAATGTTTGCTCAAAACCAGCGGAGCCTAAGTTTTTTACCATGGTCAAGCCCTCATCTGAACCAATCAACAAATCGGGACAAGCATACCCGTCGCTTAATTTGTCTGCATTTTCAAAGTTGAACATTCGTAACGCTCGGGGGCGAGTAACACTAGCAATCATTCCTTGATAGGTAAAAGCACCTTCCCCGTCATTGGCATACCACAACACTTCGTTGTCATTGAGATAAGCAACGACCAAGTCCAAGTCATAATCTCCATCCAAATCCTGCACACTGATCTGAGAAATCTTTCCACTCCGCAACTGATCAGATGCCGGATCAAGTGGAACCTCAATGATCGTATTACCAAAAGGCAAATTTTCGTCAGAACTGTTGATGAATAAGACAATCCCCGGCTTATTCTCGGCAAAATCATGATAACAGACCAAAAGGTCCAAGGCTCCATCAAAGTTGATATCTTCGATCATGGCAAAAGTGGGTGACCCCTCAAATGCACCTGCCATTATGGTCTTTAATTCCTGATTAGAGGTAAATTCTCCTGCTCCATCATTTTCAAAATAAAGAATGCTCCGACTGGTCAAAACTACCACATCATTGATGCCCGCATTTCGCATATCCCCGGATCGGGCAAACCGACCCGTCCAGTCAAGCGGCCCCGAAACTGACTCACTCAATGACTCGTCAAATGCCAGGCTCGCCTTGGTTGCGGTTTTTTGGTGAGGAATGAAACCAGCACCCAACTCGGTAATGTATAACAAATCTGGAAACTTCACTGGTGTCTCCGCATCAAATACATCGATATCAACCACAAATAATTCATTCTCAAAGATTTGAAGATCAGACAGTGCCGGATGCGGAGGCAATGGCTCGGATATTTCAAAAGTAAAATTGTCGTCCAGTACTAAAATGTAGAAAGGTTCCACCACCCGATCTCCATAACTGGGCTTTCCATCTTGCACAGGGCTAACCTGCATATGAACTTCGTACATATTATCCCCGTCCTCACTTTCTGGATTTTCATAATCTGGAGGAAATAGAAATGAGAGTCGGTTAGATGTTGAATTAAATTCAAACAAATGATCATCCGGACCATCCTGTGATATTTCGATTAACAAGTCCTTATTCTGGTCTAAGGTGGAAGCATTGATCTCAAAACTGTCTACTTTTTGCTCTACAATGCTGAAATTTGCGTCGGGGTAAACAGGATCGTACTTTGCCCCAAAGGATGGTGGCTCGACATTATTTTGCACCTGAACCTCGATCAGCATTTCACTGGATTTTGCCTCATCATTAAATTCGGTTATGCGGATGATGGTTTGGTAACGGTTATCCATCCCCAAATCCTTGGGGCTTTCATAATCACGAGGACTTACAAAACTGAGTTTCCCGGAAAGCTCATCAAAAACAAACTGTTGATAATCCAGTTCAGAAAGCATGGTCTTTAGGATAATTGTTTCCGGAGATCCAGGTTGGTTATCGGGATCGGTTGCTGCAATCGTGAGAACATCTGTCTCACCTTCTTCAGGAAAATTTTCAATGATATACAACCTTGGGTCGGAAGGAACAAAGACCGGACGCTTATTCGGCACCTCTTCAACACTTATAACAACTTTGAGTTGCTGCATGTCTCCAGGGTCTACATTTTCCTGCACGGTAATATAGAATTCAAAAGTTTGCCCACCCATACTTTCGTAGTCCGGCAAGCCATTGTTAGTCTCTGCGGGAAGATCCCAATAAATTCGACAAAATTCGGAGAAATCATCGATCCTGAACATCCCCGTACCATCAACAACTCCCCAGGTAAATGAGCTGGCAGGCGGGCTGTCCTTGTAGTCAGAAACATAAAGCTCCGCAATGGGCACTTCACCTTCCAGATGCAACAGACGGAGGTATCTTTCATTCACTTCCTCGCTCTCTTCCACAAAAAAAGCATCTTTGCTCACCGCATTGGCCTCAAAAAATTCTTCCTGAAGCAGGATCTCCGGTTTGTCTGGAACATCCTCAATATCAAAACGAAAATTCACCGTGGAATTATTCTCCGGTTCATCATAAAAATTTATCTCCACCTCATAAACTCCTGATTGGTCGGGAGGAGCAGAAAAAGTAAAGGAATCATTTTCAGGAAAAAATTCCAGAGTAGCATTGGGATCTTCCTCGCCAAAACGCAGAATGGGACCGAGGTCAAAAGTCAGTTGGCGGATGGGATTGTCAACATCGTGAAAATAACTGCTTAAAATTTTGCTCAGCGGTGTATCTTCGTAACCAGAAAATGATAGACTTGAACCTAAGAGAAGCTCCGGAGGATCATTTTCCGGTGTTATTACGATATCAAAAAGTACATATATTCTCGACAGTCCATCTGTGACTCCGACCATAACTTGGCCGGAGCGCTCTTCTGAATTCTCATAATCTGGTGGCGAGCTTGCCTTGAAATAAAGTTGAGTGCCAGATACTTCCATGCGGTTTTGAAAACTTGGTGATGGATATCCCTCGCGTGGCAACACCAGCGAATACCTTAAGGTTTGGTTATCCTCATCAAGTTTGCCAAAATAATTGGATAAATCAAAAGGACCACCGTGCTCAATTCCGCCACCCATCTCTTCTGGATAAGTTACCGGTTCGGTAGTAAATGGACCAAGTGAACCATCTATTGTTTCGGGAGCTTCCAAAGGAACTGGAAAGTGAAAAACATTAGCTTCCAATTCCTCCACTCCCTCGTAACTATCTTTAATTCTTGGGGGATCATCTTCATCAAAGAGCTGAAAGGTGTAAGTAAATACTCTGGAGTTTAGATCCCTATCAGATACTTGGATGGAAGCATTCAGTTCCCGTTCATTAATGTTTTCAAAGCTCGGAATTTTGGCGAACAACAAATCAACAGTGTCTCCTGCAATGAAACCTTCTCCGGAAAAACCAAAGTTTCCCTCGTCATCACGGAATTTGAAATACCCCGCATCATCGTGTGCATTTTCCAGACCTGCAAAACGCCAGGTATAATTTTTATCTTGGCCTTCTGGATCAATCGCCCGAAGTCCGGTAATTGCCATTTCAGTTTCTTCAGCCAAGGAAATTACAAACCGATCATTTGGATTAAGGTAGGCAGGTTCATCCACATCCATGGTTTCGAAAGTAAAATAAAAATCTTGAAAGCTGCCCTCCTCATCAAAAACAGATATCTTAATTGTGTAATTACCATCCTCCTCAGGGTTTTCGTAATCAGCACTAAAAGATTCGGTGAAATTTAAATCTACCCAATAAACTAGTGGATCATTTATTTCCTCTCTCTGGTAGATTTCCGATATTTCAAACTTCGACTCATCCGAACCTGATAGCACAACTGAGGTAATATTTTGTTCATCCAAAAGGTCAGAAAAAGGAAGAGAAAAGCTTGGTTTGGAATTCTCATCAAATTGTACCAATATTTCAGTCTGTCCATCATTCAGGGCTTGTTGGTAATATCCAAAATTCCCACCGTGGATTTCAAAATAGGCGGGTTCGCCGTCAAATTGAACATAACCTAGGGAAGGCAAGTCCTTATCGTTCTGAATAAACATGGAAAAGTTAATATCCACATATGGAGACTCTCCATCCGAGAAGCGAAGTGTGAAAAGATCATCCCCAAATCGTAAATAATCGGGCGAATAAAGAAAAGTATCAGGAGCACCGTCTTCCGCCCTTCCATTAGACAATGAAATTTGCCCTTTAGGGTCAGGGGATGAAATATAATCCCAAAGTATCAAATCACCATCTTCATCAGAAATTCTTATATCAATTAAATCTCTTCTGGTTTCAAAATTCCACGGTTGTCCCTCAAATGTTGTTATACTAAAGTTTTCAGAAGCAAATGGATCGGTTCGAAAAGGGGGATCGTTCGCGTCCTCAACGACGATTAACAAATTAGCTGGATCAACCGCTGTGCTAAAGTCCGCCTGATCGTGAATTTGCACATTAATTGCGTATAAATTTGGAGATCCGTTCGCTTGATCGTCAATGAAGTCCTGATTTCTTGGGTCTTCGAAATTGGGAGATGAAATAAAGAATAGTGAACCATTCTCATCGATATGAAATAAATCAGCATCCGCACCACTGAGTCGGTAAAAAATTTGTGCTCCCGAATCATCTGATTCGTTATTATCAGTTCGATATTCTGATATGGGATGAGAATCGGGATCTATTGGATCAAAATCAAAAACAGCAGTAGTATTATTTTCTTTGTAAAGAATTGGTATTTCAGAGGGTTGATTAAATGTGATTGCATCATCAAAATCATTCTCAATCTCAACTTGTACAATCATGAAATTTCCTTCCGATTTAGTACTTTCATCCGTTGCTAGAATCTTAAATTCCAACCAATCTCCATCGAAGGTGAAAAAGTCCTCGTCTAGTATTTCAATCCTGATCCTTCCCTCATCTCCACTCATCCACACCGCATCGTCGCTGAGGAGAAGTGGATTACTATAAGTAGTATCGTTCCCTGAATCATAGATTTTATAATAGCTAACCTGATATGCACTGGCAGCAGGTAATCTCTTCGTTTTATCGGGATGGGTTATGTACTGACCATTGACAAGCTTTTGTAGATCCAAAATATGTGAGAGGGTATAATTTCCATCCTCAAAATCATCTGTCTGCGCATTGTAAAACCGCTCAGCCTCAACCTTAAAATCAAATTCCAAGCTATTTGGATTTTCATCGATAGATGCAACAAACTCGTGAGGTCCATCTGAACCGTCATCTGTTTTAATTACTCGATTTTCTCCGCTGGGAAATTTTTGTACATATACACCCCGTGGTTCCTCAGGAACATTTTTGAGCACAAGTTCCAAATCATAGGTTGAGGTGTCAACTGGTACCGTATCAGTTGCAGTTATTTGAAGTTGAAACACTTCAGGACCGAGAGATTCAAAGTTTAAGGGTGCAGTAAGCCACCTTAGTTCATAGGTGAAATACCACCCATTTTCCTCCGAATCTGTCTCCTCTTGATCCACCCCTACTGCAACTAATTCAAAAGTTTCTGAAGTTATGGAAAGTCCTGGAACATTCCCAGCATTTGATGGATTCTCCCACTCGTTGGTTGGGTCTGGATCGAAGAGAATCAGATCAGCAATTTTCACAGAATTCTCGGGAAATTCTATGATTGTAATTTGCCCAGAATCTAGATTGATACTCTCGTCACCATCAATTTCCAATGCACGAATAATGGGAATGTCTTCAGGATCTGCGATTTCCAGTTCGAAAGTAAAGTTATGATCTTGAAGTACACCATTTGTCGCACGAACTACGCCTGGCCAGATAAACTGTTCATTACCACCAGCATAAGGATATGGACGATAGTAGAAGTAATTCCTATTGTTTTTAAATTCATGATAAACTGAACCCTTGCTGGGACCAAATGCTGTTGCACTCCATGATTTTAGCCAGGACGGTTCAGTCGGGAGTGGTTTTGTCCACGGATCAAATACTGATATTAAAGTTGCTCCATTTAATGTCGTTATCGTCGAGCCAATTTCAATTTCTGTCTCTAAAGCAGTTGTCCCCGTATTGCTCGGAATTGGATTAGCTGGCTGACTAGGCCAATTTTGAGCGAAAAGTTGACTACTGCAGGCTATGCAAAGTAACACAAATCCACTTACCCACTTGTTTAAAAAAATTTGAGCAATAAAGAGGGAATCTTTTTTTATATGTAAAAAAAGGTTATGCAAATGCCTAAATATTAGAATAAAAAGGACTTAGTAAGCAAAGGAATTATTACAGAGATTAAGGAGGAATCATTTTGATAAAAATTGACCCAGATTTTCTGTTCTTCTTTTAAGCATAAAGTTTTTCTGATTAATCTTTCTTGCCACTCATTTACTTTTCGTAACATTCTCCGTGGTATGACAGCCCAACAAAGCTCAGCTGGATCCTACTGGAGTGACAGCCTTAAACTCGTAGGAAAATTATTAAGCATCTGGTTCTTAGTATCTTTTGGATGCGGAATTCTCTTCAAAGATTTTCTCGATCAATACTCGATCGGGGGAGCACCTCTCGGTTTTTGGATGGCGCAACAGGGTTCAATCATTTGTTTTGTTACCCTTCTCGTAATTTATTCCAGATGGATGAATAAACTCGATAAAAAGTATGGGTTTGGAGAGGAGGATAGTTGATGGACCAGACAGTTTGGAACTTTATCTTTATTGGCATTACTTTCGGAGTATATATTGGGATCGCCATCTGGTCCCGTGCCGGATCCACCAAGGAATATTACACAGCTAGTGGCGGAGTTTCGCCCTTTGCCAATGGTATGGCAACTGCCGCGGATTGGATGTCGGCCGCTACTTTCATTTCCATGGCTGGAGGAATCGCTGCCGCTGGCTATGGGGCATCCAAGTTTCTGATGGGATGGACGGGAGGATTCGTTCTATTAACCACATTAATGGTCCCCTACCTCCGAAAATTTGGAAAAGCCACCGTGCCTGATTTCATTGGTGATCGCTTTTATTCCAATGGTGCCCGGTTGGTCGCCGTAATCTGTGCTATTTTTATCTGTATGACCTACATCATGGGTCAGATGCGCGGCGTGGGTATCGTTTTTTCCCGCTTGTTTGATATCGAGATCTGGATGGGTGTACTAATCGGTGGGGGCATAGTATTTTTTTACGCAGGTTTAGGCGGCATGAAAGGTATAACATACACTCAAGTTGCCCAATATTGTGTTATGGTTTTTTCGTATACCATTCCCGTCATTTTTATTTCTATCATAATAACTGGTAATGTAATTCCACAGTTGGGATTAATCGGGAATTACATCAAAGACGGCAGCGAAAACTCGGTTCCTTTGATTGAGAAAATTAACCAGATCTCGACTGATCTTGGTTTTCAGGAATACACCGCGAGCACGAGCAATACCTTGGATATGTTTTGTATCACTGCTGCCTTGATGATTGGAACTGCTGGCTTGCCCCATGTGATTGTACGTTTCTTCACTGTAAAAAATGTAAAAGCGGTCCGAAAATCCGCCTATTGGACGCTCAGTTTTATCGCCATTATTTATTTGACCGCACCCGCTCTGGGTATGTTTGCCAGGACCAATTTTGTAGAAGAGATTAACCAGAAAAAATATGCTGAAGCTCCTGATTGGTTCAAGAACTGGGAAAACCAGGGCATGATTGCCTGGGTCGACAAAAATAACGACGGGATTATGCAGTATAAAGCTGGCACTGTTTTTGCCGGCAAACCGTCCTATGCAAATGAGAACCGGGCGGAGGGAGCCCCACGCTCAGTGACCAACGAATTATCTGAATCTGACAATGAAGTGTATTACGATCGTGATATTATCGTGCTAGCAAATCCAGAAATGGCAGGGTTGCCCAAGTGGGTAATTGCCCTAGTCATGGCTGGGTGTGTCGCAGCTGCTCTCTCTACCGCAGCTGGTTTATTACTCGTTCTCTCCACATCAATTTCTCATGACCTTATGAAGAAAATTCTAAAGCCTGATATTTCTGATCAGCAGGAAATTCGCTACGCCCGGATGGCTTCTTTTGGAGCCCTTGCCTTAGCAGCTTATTTCGGAATCAATCCACCATCCAGCTTCGTGGCTAAAACTGTAGCCTTTGCATTTGGACTGGCTGCTTCCTCCTTCTTCCCTACTCTGATCATGGGTATATTTTCAAAGAAGATAAACAAGCAGGGTGCGATTGCCGGAATGATATGCGGGATAGGGTTCACCCTAGGGTATATTGTTTACTTCCAGTTCATTACTGAAAGTAAAGATTATTGGTTTGGTATATCTCCTGAAGGGATCGGATTCCTTGGTATGTTTATCAATTTTATCGTTGCGTTTGTGGTAAGCTCATTAACTCCACCTCCTCCTCAAGATGTCCAGGAACTGGTTGAAAATATACGCGTTCCTCAGGGAGCAGGAAAAGCGATTGATCACTGATCTACAGCCTTAGCCTTTTCCTAGACCTTAGTCATTCCTCACGAAATTGGGTTCGTGATCCCATAATAAGTAGACAGGGTACTTGATAGTTTCACCGAAATAAGCGACGATTCCACGATCTGATTTCCACCAGTTATCCGCACTAAAAACTTCATTTGGTGCACCTGCTACCTGTACTTCAATATCACTTCCTTCGAATACTTTTTTAAAGGCAAGCAAAGACCTCCGTGTATGAAATTCATCGGTCACTAGGATGATTCTCTTCCATCCTTCTTTCTGAGCCATCGCCAATGCATCTGCTGCCTCATCAAATGTGGAAGTTGCTCCCACGGTTAGGGATGGAAGAAGTTCCCAGACTACCTCCAACCTCATCTGCTTAGTCACTTTTTGGGCAAATTCCAGATGACTAAGTTCCAGCTTATTAAACTCCTTATTTTTGGGCTTTTCTGCAGTGACAAACAATCGTTCGGCATAACCCTCTTTCCATAATCGCAAACACTCGGGATTCCGAGTTTCACGATCACCCGACAGACATATAATTGCATCCGCACCAGGTTCAGCATCCCGCACCACAAACCACCCAGCATAGAGTGTTAATAGTTGGCTGTGAAAAAAGATGAGGATAAGCAAACATGCTAGTGGAACACCAAGCACCGCAATCAATTTACTTTTCCAGCTCACTCTTTGATCTGAAAAATTCCTTCAATCTCAACCATTGCCCCAGCAGGTAATCCAGATACGCCAAAAGCACTTCTAGTGCCCACGCCACAATCATTCCCTAGTACATCTTTTAAAAGTTCGCTGCATCCATTAATTACCTGTGGATGTTTGGTAAAACCACTTTCGGAATTAACCAAGCCGAGAAGCTTAACCACCCGTGCAATTCGGTCTAGGGAACCAAGTCGAGCTCTAAGAGTCGCCAGCATATTCAAACCAACCTGCCTTGCCGCATCACTTCCCTCTTCCACAGTGCAGTCATTGCCTACCTGACCGACCCGCATGGTACCATCCTCCAAAATAGGGAGGTGTCCGGATAAGTAGACGAGGTCGCCGACCACAAGCATTGGTTTATACAGCCCTGCTGCTTGAGGAACCGGGGGTAATTCAATTCCTAAAGACTTTAATTTTTCTTCATGACTCATGTGCGGTAAAATGTCCATTGCACCCCCGATTGATCAAGCGTCAAATTGGACGAATTACCCGTTGCCACAGGATTGGTAAATTTGTTTGATCATTTCATGATTCAAGAATCCACATTTTCTAGAAGGCAATTGCTGGGAGGGCTTGCCCTCACTGGCCTATCTGCAGGTGCACTCTCGAGTGCTAATGCAGAAAAAATATCTCCTTCAAGGGTAATTCATTTGCATAAAAACATGACTATTCTTTTTCAGGGAGATTCTATTACCGATGCTCGCCGAGAAAACAGGCAGGCACCAAAACCAAATGATCAAAAGTCTATGGGTAATGGATATGCCAGCATGGCCGCGGCTTCCTTGCTCACCAGTCGACCATCTTTAAACCTATCCATATTCAACCGGGGTATATCTGGAAATAAAGTACACCAACTCGACGCCCGTTGGCAGACTGATTGCCTCGATCATCAGCCCGACATTCTTAGTATCTTAATCGGGGTTAATGATATCTGGCACGGTTTGAACGGACAGTATGATGGCACCGTACAAAGATATGAAGAAGATTATATGGCCCTACTTGAGCGAACCCGTATGGCTCTTCCCAATGTACAACTTGTCGTTTGCGAGCCCTTCGTATTGAAATGCGGAGCAGTGAATGAAAAATGGTTTCCTGAATTCGATTATTACCGTGCATCCGCACGCAAGGTGGCAGAGAAACAAAACGCCACTTTTGTACCCTTTCAGGAAATGTTTGATCAGGCACTAAAGTATGCCGCTCCCCAGCATTGGGCAGGTGACGGCGTACATCCATCTCTACATGGAGCCGCACTAATGGCTGACTTTTGGCTACAGGCGGTTCGAGGATAGTCCAATCTTTTGCATTTTGCATTAGTTGTTAGACATGGAACAAAAGGTAACCACCTTTTACCGGTTTTCCGAATTTCCAGAACATAAATCCTGGAAGCCAATACTCGAGAAACTGGGGGAAAAGGAAGAAATTTGCGGAACGATAATCCTCGCAAAGGAAGGAATCAATGCCACCATTGCCGGTCAGGCGGATGGACTGGATCGGTTCATTAATTATATCTCATCCGATTCAAGATTTGCCGGTCTGCCCCTACGATCGATGGT
>OMJS01000056.1 GCA_900299365.1 Opitutales bacterium | reverse complement strand
TTGGATCTGAGCAATATGGAAAATATCCACCGCTTTGTATCCTACCTGCCCAATGGGGTGAGCACGGCGAGTTATGAGACATTGGAAATCCTGGGCAAGGCATGCCGGGACAGCCGTGAAATTGAGGTGGATTATGAGGCCGCGAGTTCAGGCAAGGGGGGGAAGCGCTCCCTGCGGCCCAGGCATTTGTTTAACCATGCTGGTAATTGGTATTTGTTGGCCACGACCACGAAGTCGGAAAGTGTGGCCTGTTACCACCTAGCAAGGATGGGAAATAAGATCAAGCTGGGGCAGAAATTTGAGCCAGGCAAATCCTTTGATTTAAAGGCAGCGAGGAAGCATGCATTTGGGGCATTTTTTGGAAACAAGCAACATCAGGTAAAGATCAGGTTTGATGAGTTGGCGGCCCCGTTTGTCCGCGAAAAGAAATGGAATGATACCCAGCAGGTAAAGAACCGGGAGGATGGAGGAGTGGACTTTGAAATTACGGTGTGCGACCTGGTGGAGGTCAAGGCATGGGTACTATCCTGGGGAGCACACGCCAAAGTACTTAGCCCAAAGAAATTAATCACCGAGGTGAAGGAAGAACTCCAACTGGCAACCAAGCAGTACTAGGGCAGAAAGGTTTTCGAAGGGTACCGGTAGGGTATGTGCCTGTAATTTTTTTCAGGCAAATTATTAGTTTGTTTTCCGCTCGAAAAGTGGGTGTGGAAAAAGTTTTTGAAACTTGATTCTTAGTGGACGTTATACGTCCTTTTTTGGTGTTAGGGTATTCATTCGCAAAAGTGCCGGATATGCGAAAGTCAGGCACCCCAAATTTATTACCCTAACCATAGAAATAACGAGCAGTCAGCCGTGCTCACAAGGCATGCTGGGCGGCAGATATATTTTAGTAATTAAGCAAAAATCAACAGAAGGAAAGGAAATCGAGGTATGAAAAAAATAGAAGTAAACTTGGACTACAATAAGGTGTTGGAAAATCGTTCGAATGAGGTGTACCTGGCGGCAAGCCTGCAGGCACCCAAGTTGGAAAACATGGAGCGTGGGCCGGTGGCATTTTGTGTGTGTTTGGACAGGAGCGGGTCGATGCAGGGTCAGAAGTTTGAATATGCCAAGGAGGCATGTGTGGGAGTGGTCAAGAGTTTGCAGGAGTATGACTTTTTCTCGCTGGTTACTTTTGATAGCGAGATCGAGCTGGTATTCCCCATGGGGCGGGTGGAATCGAAGGAGAAGACGATAGAGATAATTAAGAGCCTGGAGGTGCGGGGGATGACCAACCTGAGCGGAGGTTGGGAAGAATCCAGACATCAATTACGCAAGGCAGAGAAAGGGGTGTTGCGGAGAATGCTCCTGCTCTCCGACGGGATGGCTAACCAGGGAACGACCATACATGAGGATTTGGTGAAACTGGCAGGCGATGGGTTGCGGGAGGATGAGGTATGTACGACCTGTCTGGGATTTGGGGATCATTACAATGAGGACTTGCTCCGCGATATGGCCAGCCATGCAACCGGGAATTTTTACGATGTGGATACGGCCGATAAATTGCCCGCAGTATTTGCCGCCGAGCTGGACAGTGCCTTATACATTGCGGTGAAGAAAATGCGGGTACAATTCCGCCCGGGCAAGATGTGCAAGGAGTGGAAGTTTTTAGGAGTGTTGCCCACAGTGGAGATTGCAGATGGATGGTCGGAATTTTTGATGGGAGATTTAAGTACGGAAGAGTCCCGGGCATTTGCGATGCGGATTAAGTTTGGGCCGATGACCAAGGGGGCAAAGGCTATGGATATAAAATTTGTCTACGAACTGGTAACCGCTGACGGTACCGAGGAACGGGTGGAAACCAAAAAGGTAATGCTGGAGGTAACTGCCGACCGGGCGGAGGTGATCCGTACCCTGGATGCCATGAAAATTGTGAGCAGCCAGCGAAGTGCGGAAGCGATACGGGAGGCAATTACTCTGATGGATGAGGCACGGGAGGCGGAAGCCCTGACCTTGCTTCGGGAAATGCTGGCGGAATTTCAATCGTACAACCAGCCGGAAGTGGTGGGTGATGCAATGTCTGCCCTGGAGGGAATGATCAAGAAGATTCAAAAGGGATGGCTGCAAACTCGAGGACGTAAGGTGATGAGTTACAGTTCGAACTCATTCGCCAAGATGAGCTCAAAGGAGGTGTGGTCAGTAACCGATGCCGATATGTCCATGCCCTCGTTCAAGGAATCCAGCCTGTCAGATTATGGATACAAGAATACCCCCGACGACGAACTATAAGTGATAGAAAGGAATAAATTAATATGAGCGAAAAAAGAATGAGCAGAACAAAGGTGGAAGCATTTGATCTATATGACCGGATAAAATCCACGGTGGGGGAATACTGCGATGACTGGATCATGGTGGGCAAGCGGTGTGATACGGACGATAAGATCATCATTGGCACAACCGACAAAGGCTGGGGTGATCTCAAGCCGGTCTACTCCTTCGTCCAGCAATGGAAAAAGGATAACAATATAGAGGATGCAAAATAATGAGCGGGGAGGAAAAAAAGAAATCTTTGCAGGTTGAGGCGTATGATTTGTACGAAACCATTCGGCCACAGGTGGAAGAGTTTCTGGACGAATGGTTTATCGTGGGTATGCGGCCGGGGTGCGGGAGCCGGGTATTGATTGGTTCGCGCCATAACGGATGGAATAAGTTGCAACCTGCTTATGATGCCGTCCAGAAATGGAAACAGGAAAACCCGCTGGGTGGATAAGTTAGAAGAAAGACAGAATTAACTTTGAGACCGCGAGGACCATAAAT
>OMJS01000055.1 GCA_900299365.1 Opitutales bacterium | reverse complement strand
GCTGTCACCCTAAGCCAGTTGGGCATAAGGCCTATGGAGATATGATTGACCGTTTGTTCGATGCGGCATGGACAGGGCCAGTTCCACCCTCTACCAAGCCTCATCATGGAGGGCGTCGATATGATCCAAACTCCTACGAGTTTGCTCATTTTCAATCCATTGATTCTGCCAAGGTAAAGAGTGGATGGCAGAAAGTGGAAAACTGGCAGGGCACAGGTAAGGGCAGGGTTCGTAAGCATGATAAAGGCTTGGATTACCTCGAAGCAACCGAGCCGGGAGCCGAACTAACTGTGGAATTTTCGGGCACTGCCATCGGTTTGCCCATGGTTGCCGGGCCGGATGTGGGCATCATCGAATGGCGTGTGGATGATGGGGCATGGAAATCTCTCGATCAATTCACCAAGTGGAGCCGCGGTCTCCATATTCCTTGGATTTATATGTTGGAGAAAGAACTTAGTCCTGGTAGGCACCAACTCACATTGCGAACAACCAATCGGAAGAATGAACAATCAATTGGACACGCCTGCCGCTTTTCCGCCTTTGCGGTGAATGGAAATCCTCAATAGCAAATCAACATAATGAAATCCTTTTTGATTATCTTTCTTTTCTCTCTTTCCATCCTTCAAATTGCTCACGCGAAGCGTGGGATTGAGGAGGCTCTTTTTACCTGGACCGATTCTCCCTCTACCACCCTTAATGTAATCTGGTTGGTGGAGGAGGATGACCCCACCCGGTTTGCTTGGGGGAAGGAGGGCGAAACGGTTGACCGCCAAGCCAAGGTTTACCGACAGTCCTTTTATGAAAAAGCCATCTCCTTTTGGGGGATCGCATCGGATGTAAAAAATGCCCGCTTTTCCTTACCTTCGCTCAAGAGTGCCAATGTAGAAGCCTGTCATGTTCAATTAACCGGCCTTATTCCGGATACGGTTTATTGTGTAAAACTTGGGAAAAAAGAATTTAAGGCACGTACCTTACCGTCAAAGCGTCCCAATCGAATATCCTTTGTTACCGGGGGAGATATGATGCACAAGCCCAAGTATCATGCAGATGGGGTTAAGGCGATGGCTTCGCGTTCTCCCGACTTTGCCTTACTGGGGGGAGATCTTGCTTATGCCAACGGTCAGGACTGGAAGCGCTGGCTCGACTGGATCGAGGAGTATGCGGATCATGCACGAACGAAGGATGGGTTATCCATTCCCTTTGTGGTCGCGATTGGTAACCATGAGGTGATCGGTGGATATGGGCAGACTCCCAAGGAAGCACCCCTGTTTTTCAACCTCTTCCCATTTCCTGAGGAAAATTCAGCCACCTATGCGATTAATCTGTTTGATGACTTATCCGTGGTGGTGCTCAATTCCAATCATACCCAGTCGGTGGAATCACAGACCGAATTTTTGGAGAGTGCCTTGTGGCAGAGAAAGGATAATAAACATCTCTTTGTTCTCTACCACTTCCCTGCTTATGGAATCGTCAAAGGTGGGCTCGGGCATTCGGTAAGTCAAAGTATAAGAAAGCACTGGACTCCTATTTTCGACAAGTATGGTCTAGATGCTGCTTTTGAGAACGACCATCACATTTACAAACGCTCCAACCTGATCAAGGGTGGCAAAGTGGATCCGTCTGGCACGCTTTACATCGGTGATGGAGCCTGGGGTGTACAAACCCGTTCTTTTCCTGAAAAAGATAGATGGTATGTGGCCAATGCCTCACCTACCCGCCATGTAATCGAGGTGGTGATTGAGAATGATGTCCGTACATACCGAGCGATCAACCACCAACAAAAAGTATTTGATGAATTTGTGGATCATCGTGATGCTTCTAAATAACCATGAAATTATTTCCTACTCTTTTCGTCCTGATCATTGGTTCAAGTTCACTCTTGGCTCAGCCTCAGCACCCCTTGGTTCATCAACTTCCTCCTGTCGTAGCAGAGGAGGTAATCTCCATGAATACGAAATTTTTGGTTTTCTCACCTGCAGAAAAATCAAAAAAACAGGTTCCTCTACTTCTTTATCTGCACGGGGCTGGTGGTGGTCGTGCCCCTTTAGAAAGGTTGGGAATGCAGGCAAATGCCTTGCTTCATGGTATTAGATCATTCCAAAAGGGTCCGTGTTATGTGGTTGTTCCTCAATGTTTTCAAAAAACAAAATCTGGTGAAAAGTCCACTTGGGAGCCTACCGATCTAAATTTTTTGCTGGACGAATTACTAAAAAAATTTCCCATTGATCCAAAACGGGTTTATCTGACGGGTAATAGTATGGGCGGTTATGGTAGTTGGGCATGGGGCGGACACAGTCCCAAAAGATTTGCGGCCATTGCTCCAGTGGTGGGCGGAATCGGCCCGGGCGGACCTAAGGATGTTACTCCAGATCTCGAAAAATGGGCCAAGAATCTGGCCCAAGTGCCCGTCTATGCATTTGCCGGAGGAAAGGACCGTGTGGTACCGGCGGAACGCTCCGAACGGATGGTGGCAGAAATTCGTAAGGCAGGTGGGAAACTTGCCAGAATTAAGATCTATCCGGAAGGTGGTCACAATGTTCGCCAGCAAGTTTTCAATAGCGAGGAATTCTACGACTGGATGTTCAGACAGTCCCAATGAGAAAGAATTTTTTACTCTACACTTTTATGATCACAGGCATCGCTGCCTTGGCCTGTATATTACCGATTTTCTATCTGGAAAGCCAGGGGAAGCCACAAAGTCCTTATCATATGATTCAGTTGCTTTGCTGCTTTCTTTGTTGCTACTGCAGTGGTCATTTTATTTGGGAAGCCAGAGGGAATGGAATTTCCGCAAGCAAAATACTTGCAATAGTAGCATGCATCCTAAGTGGCGGATGGGTTGGTTTTTTCATCTATGTATTGGTGCTGATGGCACAAACGGGTGCATAGGGAAAATCTTCAGATCTTGATCCAGTAAAAAAAGAATGGGAGCTAGTGTTTAGGATTTGTGCATTCTAGGACCGTGTATTCTCAAGACTTTTTTCATAATACAAAGTCCCTAAATCAGCCTATTCCTTGCAGTTGCTGTCAGCGACCGTCGCCGGTGTAAAGAATCTTTCCGTCCTTTGGTGCCTGTGGCCAGGGTGTCGTTCCTGGTTCCCAATGATGAGGCTGTTTCGACCGTACTTCTTTCATATATTCCTTTAACCAAACAGGCGTGTTGGCGTCTTCCGCTTTTCCATAAACCCAAGGAAGTGGAGGATCCATGAGAATGGAAAGGTCGGGCATAGGGGGCCTTTCTTTACTCACATCCTGAACCCGCTTTTTTAGCCGTTCAACCATTTTCGGCAATTTCAGGGCAAGGTCGCTCCTTTCGTAAGGATCTTTAATTAAATCGTATAATTCATCTCCTACCAATTTATAATTGTTTACTCGAATAGCAGGCGGGCGCACACTTCCAGATACTTCAAAAATTATTTCCTGGCGCGGACTTTTCCCTCCTTTGAAGAGCATGTCACACTGGTTCAGACCGTCCGGTTTTCGTTCTTGATTTACGGAGGCACCAGCAAGATGAATGAAGGTGCTGAAGAAGTCGGTTATATGCATCAAGCCATCGTTGGAAGAACCAGGTTCGATCTTACCCGGCCAACGCAGAAGACAGGGCACTCGTACCCCTCCTTCATAATTAGTATTCTTGGTCCCACGATAGGGATCGCTGTGTTCTTGTCGTAAACCACCGTTGTCGTTGCAAAAAATCACCAAGGTATTTTCAGCGAACCCATATTGATCAAGAGCACCGAGAATATTGCCTAGTGCATCATCCATACATTTGAGGGCGGCAAACCTTTTTTCGTAACGATCTGTGTATCGCGGAATTTGGTCTAAAGGTCCGTGAATCGCATTAAAGGAAACGTAATGGAAGAATGGCATATCCCTGTTTCTCTCCTTATGCTCGGCAATTAATCGTACCACCTCGGTGGCAATGAGATCGGTACTGTAGCCATGTTCTCGCACAGGTTTTTGATTCCTATGCCAATCATATACCGCATAACGGGCAGGGGCATTGTGTAGGATAAAATGACCATGATAATCGATTCCCCAACCATAATGTCCATATTGGTGATCGAACCCTTGGCCCATTGGTAAATGTTCAGGCAACCATTCCCCACAGTGCCACTTGCCGGCAAGAGCTGTAAAATAACCAGCTTCCTTCAGTGCTTCAGCAATGGTTCGTTCTTCCGTATCCAAACCTACAACCATTCGGGTTTCTTTGCCTTTGTCATTTTGCGCTACCTGCAGACCAAGTTTTGCCAGATAAGAAGGTTTTCCGTAGTCTTCTGATCTCCAATCACTCCATGTCCGAAAGGCATAGCGACCGGTAAGAAAGGCGGCTCTTGTTGGGGCACAAACTGCGTGCACATAAAACTGTTCAAGACTTGCCCCCTGATTTCGCAGACGATCGAGATTCGGTGTCCACTCGGGGTTTCCTCCATTAAACGCTGGTTCGTTCCAGCCCATATCGTCTGATAAAACAAAGATTATGTTAGGCCGTGTATTTGCCAATGAGTCGGCAGATGCCTGATAAATCAAAACAAAGAGGAGAAGAAAAATATTAGAATTAAATAAAAACATTCTCATATTACTTGCATATCCTCGCTTCGTCTTTGATGACAATTGCTTAATTACAGGGAATGAAATTTTTTAAAATACCTTTATATCCAAAATTAGTCCTTTAGCTTATCGTGGATGATAAATTATTTAATGTTGCATAATTGTTGCACAATATTTCTCGCTAACATCAGTGGATTGTGAGAAGTTTTATACACAGGGCAATTGAGTCTGCGGAAGTTCGCTTCCAAAATTGACTCGAAACACAAAACAGAGGGACCTTTGGGCAAAGGGTCCCTCTTTTTTATGATGTT
>OMJS01000054.1 GCA_900299365.1 Opitutales bacterium | reverse complement strand
CCCTTGCCGTTGGGGCGTTCATAGGCCCATCCAATATGTTGGATTTCTCCGGCTGCCATAGATTTGCGCACATGTGGGTTGTTGGAGTGTGGTCCGTCCGGGCGGTTCATGGTGGACTGGGGAGGGTGTGCCGAGAGAATCGGTGTTACGCCCTTCATGTTTGGTTGGAAGCGCATATGGTAGTACCACTCATCGTCCTGCACAAAAGGTTTAACACCACGGGTAATAGGATGCTTGGGAAGTGATTTAAAATCGGCTTTCCAGTGAGGATTTACCGACCAGTGTTCCTCGAAATATCCTCCCATTGCTCGGAGCATAAGATCGCCAGCTCGTCCCTTGGGTACTTCCACGCCGTAGTGCATAAATACAAATCCAGTTCCCGCATCGATCAGTTTTTCAAATTGGTCGAGGTGCTTCATCACCAAGTGATGTTTCTTTCCTCCGTTACAGAACATAACTACAGAGTCCGCACCATCAAAGGCTTTGGGGTCAGTTGGCCAGCCTTTGTACTGAGCAGTTTCAAAACCCAGTTTACTCTCTTCGAGGGCAGCAGCCAAAATATCATTCCCATCTACATGATTATGCTTTTCGTTGTTTTTCCCGCCGTCAGCCAAGAAGACAACTTTCTTCGCCCCCAAAGCAAAAGACGAAAATAAAGCAAGCGTTAGTGTAAGAATTAGTGTACGGGAGGATGATAATTTCATGAATATATATTTTTTAACAAATCTGAGTAATTACATATTAAAATCCTATTTGTTGAGCCTAAAAGAATAAGTTTTGATAAAAATTTTGAGAGTTGGAATACTTGGCCGATAATATGCCAGCTTACAAAAAGTTTTTTGGAAGAACTTTTTAGGAAGTCAAATTATGCAACCTCACTTTACAATCAGATCAAGAGTTCGCTTCATCTCCTTACGAGTTTTGAGATGATCTGTCGTCCTCTCTGGGCGATTTTCTGGTTCTCCCAGATAGTTTACTTTAATCAGGTCTCCTTTATTGGTGTATGTCCATTCCTTGTTTCGGATCTGTCGGTTCTTTATGTATTCGATATGAACCCATTCTTTGGGTGTGCCTTTTTTCCCAAGTAGTTGGGGCAAAAAACTTGTTCCATCGATCGATTGCTTAGGCTCAGGTGCTGAAGCAAGTTCAAGAAAGGTGGGCAGAAAATCGGCCAATTCAACGAGGTCATCACACTGCGAACCTGACTTGATCTTGCCTGGCCAACTAACAAGTAAGGGCACCCGCGAACCACGATCGGTCATGGTCATTTTCCCACCTTTGATCTTGGTTCGATTATCTCCCCAAACTGATGTGACCGGGCCATGCGTGCCATTGTCCGCACAAAAAATAAAGACTGTATTCTTGGCTATGCTAAGTTCATCAACCGTGTTCATTAATCTGCCCACATTCTTATCCAGATATTCAACCATTTCCGGGAAGCATTCGGTGCCGTTTTTTTGCTGATCATCGGGTAGTGCATTTACTTTTGGATTACCTGGAACACGAATGTATGGGGTATGAACTAAAAGGGCAGGGTAGTAGATAAGGAAGAGCTCGTCCTTCTTTCTTTTGATGAAATCGATGACGAAGTCTGCGAGTACATCCGGGCCAAACCGGTCGGCAATGGATTCCTCTTCAATCGATCCGTTGATTCGAAAATAAGGTTGGTAAAAACGGGAGCGCTTTACTCCTTTTCGGTCATACATTTGCCAGAGGCAATGCTCGTCGAACCCGAAGGCGTTGACTGTATTATTTCGTGCCAACCAGGATAGGTTCCATTTGCCAGCCACAGCAGTTGCGTACCCCGCCTTTTTTAATTGATTGGCAAAGCTGTTAAATTTTTTTGGATCCAGATAGTTTTTGTTCTCCCATTTTCCCAGAACATGTTGAATCCCGTTATGAACGGGATAGGTGCCAGTCAGTAGCTCCGCCCGGGACGGAGAACAGGCGGGGTTGGCAAAGCAATGGGTGAACAACATTCCATCATGTGCCAGCCTGTCAAGATGAGGAGTCTTGTTACCATGTCCACCGTAGGCGTTGAGGGCCTCAATGCCTAAATCATCGGCAAAGACGAGTACAATGTTGGGTTTGTTTTGAGAAGGCTCAGCCTTATTGCTCAGTTTTTTTTTAGGACTTCCTCCCAATTCTCATTTTTCGATTTGAATTTCTGGAAGTCGGCATATTCCTCTGAGGAGATTTTTCCGTTTGTGTCTTTGTCGATATGAGAAAAGAGCCACTCATATCCCTTCTTCTCCGCATTCCAATCCTTGTGCGAGTTCCATACCCTGGGTTGGTCGCTGTATTTTCCATATCCTGCACGAACTAGCTTCTGTCCAAGCTCGTCCAGCTTGGGTCTTAGTGTTTCGTAGGAAACATCCTGCACGGAAATACCATCATCAAATGCTATCGCAGCCGCCACCCCTGCGGATTCCCCAAGGATCATCCACACGGGTTCCATTCGCAATGAGGTGAAGGCAATATGGCTGGCCGATATACAGACGGGAACGATCAGATTATCACACTCTCCCTTGGTTGGCACAATCGATTCGTAGGGAATTTTATAACTCCCGTTGTATTTCCCTCCGTCCAGATAGATGATGGAAAATTCACCTCCCTGCACCGCTACTTTTCCATCCTCCACCACCACTGCGTAGGGCCAATCATCCACTCCATACGATGCCAGGCCAACTGGATGAGCCGGGTTCGTTTTTCCCGCAATATCATTCTGCGAGACCACATAGGAGGACACCATTCTTCTGGCCTGGCGAACATAGAGTTGGTTTGGCCAGCCTCCGGTTTCATCAAACGGGCCACGCCTAAAGGTAAGTCTCTTTGCATAGTTTTGTAAGCTTTTGGGGCTTGATAGATCAGTCTTTGCAAAGTGAACAATTTTGCTGAGAAACTCCTGGTGAAATTTCCATATCCGTGAGCGTGTTGCCCAGTCACCATTCGGATAATCCACATTACATCCGTATGCCGTGGAAGCCATGATATTACGGTTGAGATTGGCACCGCCAACAAAAGGGTGCTTCTTTGCCTCTTTAAGGTTGAGTGTGAAGCGCATTTTGCGGCTTGAGAATATGTCTACATTACCATTCAAGGCCCGGCGGTAGAGTTCGAATTCAGCCGGGTCGTAATCCACTGGCTCAGGGATCGGAATACCTTTTCCGCTCATATCGAACTCGTAGCGGAAGCAATACCCCATGGTTAAATCATCCGCACTGCCCAAGGGGCCGATCTGCCTGTCCTGAACGAATGGGATCAATCCACTCTTCGGGTTTCCCGGTTTAAGGTAGGGATCAATATCATGAACCCACAGACTGGGCCGCACCCCGGCAAGGGATTCATTGTAATGCTCGCGTGATTCACGACCCCATGTGTAGCTCACCCCACTCTGTGCAAGTAAGTCACCCTCATAAGAACAATCGATAAATACCTTTGCGGAAACCTCGATCACACTGCGCTTCTTGGGCTGTGGGGGAGGGCATCCGGTTTCATCAACCGGTGCATAATCGAGGATGATTGAGTGGATAGAATTCTCTTTTTGTTTTGAGGAAAAATCTTCTCCCAGAGCAATGGGTTTTTGCCGGGTTGGATGCTCGATTGTCTTTCCTCCAACCTGGACTTTCCCGAGGCGGTGTTCGTAGATCACCTTAATCCCTGCAGTATCTATTGCTTTTCTGAAACGCTCCCGATACTCTTT
>OMJS01000053.1 GCA_900299365.1 Opitutales bacterium | reverse complement strand
TCCGATCAAAATATATCCGCAAATTTTAATTCATCACCCGGGGAGGATTATTTACTTACCCTGTCCGCTTCTCCTTTACAGGCAGGAATTTTAACCGGTGGTGGAAATTATCAAGATGAACAAAATGTCTCGATTTTTGCCGCTCCGCAATACGGTTATTCCTTTGACAGATGGGTTGGTCATAATATGACCAACCCAACCGATGCCAACACCTCATTTATTATCGAATCAAATGTCTCCTTAACCGCACACTTTGAACCTATGGTTTTTTCAGTTTCTATACAATCTGCAACGGGTGGTCTGGTAACCGGTTCGGGCAATTACGAGTATGGGAGCGATCAAAATATATCGGCTGAACCCTCCACCGGATATACCTTTTCTCATTGGGAAGGAAATGGGACAGCAGATCCTTTCGCAACCGAAACCACAGTTCATGTAAGCGGTGATCTTACGATTCATGCAGCCTTCTCTCCCCTGCTTCTAAATCTAGGCATATCCACATCCGTCGGTGGTCATGCTTCGTTCAATCCGAATAATCCATTACCATATGGAAGCTCAGTAAGAATTGATGCCGTACCCGAACCCGGGTATTTATTTTCCGGATGGACCGGCGAAAATATTGATTCTCCCAGCAGTGCATCCAGCACAGTTCTTATTTTGAACGATATCAATATTACCGCCAATTTTGAACCCGAGGAAAAACAGGTATTTTCATTGATCATTCTGAAAAATATTTCCCAAGCAGGAATTGTTTCGGGTGCCGGGTTTTTCGAGGAAGGTAATTATGTGCAAATTTCAGCATCGTCCAATCCTGGATATCGTTTTTCTCATTGGGTTGGTTCCGGTATCGATGACCCCCTACTTCCCCAATCTCAAGTTTTTATAACTTCCGATTCACTAACAATCGCATCGTTTGTCTTCACTGAACTTTCAACCTTTCTGGACTGCGAATTTTTGCAGAACCACTGGTTCTCCTCCTGGCTTGGAACAATTTATCAAGTTGGTGACGGTTGGGTTTACCACGCTGAACTCGGCTGGATATATCCCCAACTAAAGCCATCTGGGATATGGATATGGAGAGAACAAATCGGTTGGTTATGGACAAATTCTATCATTTATTCCCAGAATTTCCTTTGGCTCGAAAGTACGCAAAATTGGATCTATCTCGACAGGGAAAAAATAGACACCGTGAGATTGTTTGATTATCAATCCTCCACTTGGATGGATTGGCCAGACTAAAGAATTTTACAATTCTCTATATCGACTTACGCCCGTCCAAGGCACTCTTGAGCGTAACTTCATCAGCATAGGTCACTCCACCTCCACTTGGCAGGCCAAATCCAATTCGGGTAACCTGCAATTGATGACCTTCAAATATTTCCTGATTTAAATAATAACAGGTAGCTTCTCCCTCCATATCATTCCCCAAAGCAAGGATCACTTCCCTGACTTTGCCCGTTTTTAACCGACTCACCAGTGAGTTCAAATTGAGTTGTTCTGGACCAACCCCGCGTACCGGAGCAAGTTTGCCGTGAAGTACATGATACAAACCACGATAAACACCCGCCCGTTCCATGGCAAATAGATCGGTCACTCCCTCGACCACACAAATTTGGGAATGGTCACGATCATCGGATCTGCAAAGGGAGCATTCTTTCTCCTCCGCCAAATTGCCACATAGCTCACAGGGACCCAGTTGGGACTTTGCCTGATTGAGGCAATCTATCAATGCGGTACTGGCAGATGTATTCTCCACCAATAAATGCAGGGCAACTTTTTCTGCGGATCGATAACCTAATCCAGGCAGACGTTTAAGCGTCTGCACTAGGGCTTGGTACTGAGGCGTCAAGGAAAGCCGATTTTAAAAGAAGCCTGGCATTTGTACCCCGCTGGTCAAGCTGCCCATGGCATCGTCGCTTTTCTTTTTTGCCTGTTCAGCGGCATCGACCACCGCCTGCAAAATTGCCTCGGAAACAAATTCCGGATCTTCTTTAAGAAACTCTGGATCAAGCTTTAGATCTTTAAATTCTCCCTGACCTGTGATCTTGATGGAGACAGCACCTCCACCGCCACTAACCTCAAGAATTTCTTCTGATAGTTTGGCCTGTGCCTCCTCCATCAGTTTTTGCATTTTCTGAGCTTGTTTAAGAAGTTTTCCTACGCCTGGCATGTTTGAGATAAAAGAGTTTGGCTTATTCGCTGGCAAGAAAATCTTGGTATCCGTGCTGAAAAGTCGCAAACTTGGGAGACCATCCGATTAACTCTTTTAATTTGGTGCTATCTACCCGGCGATCCGGACCATTGTCCTCTTCAACCCCCAAAAATTTGGGAGCAGTAAGACCAAGTTCTTTTGCCACCCAGCGTACGACCTCTCCACGGGTTGCATGCTGACCATCACAGGCATTGAAAATTCCTCCGCCGCATAAATCTGAGGACTGTAAAACAGATAGCACGGCAGACGCGGCATCGTCTCGATGGGTCAAATTGAGAACCCGCCTAGGGTTTCCAGAAATCGGTTCTTGCCTGCGGATCTTGTCGACTAATAAATGCCTGCCCGGTCCATACAAGCCAGATAGACGGACCACAAATCTGCGTACTGCCAATTTTTCTGATGCTTGTAGGCAAATTCTTTCCGCATCCAGAAGAATTTTTCCGCGGGCAGAAACTCCCTGATGTTCGGACTTCTCGTTGACTAGGCTACCGTCCTTTTGCGGATAGACAGAACTACTGCTGGTAAAAAGTAAATTTTTCACCCTTCCATTGGCTTGCTCCAACCAATCAACAACGGACCGCATGCCCATGAAATAAGATTGCTGGTATCCTTCCAGACTAGGGGAGTAGGCACCCACTGAATTGACCACATGATCATAATCCGGGGATAACTGATCCCACCATTCTCTGTCTTGCAGAATTCCGATCACCGGTATGGCTCCGATTTTCTCGGCTTTTTCTGCGGATTGTTGATTGCGGGTAAATGCAGTGACAGACCACCCGAGTTCGAGAGATTGCCTAGCTAACTCGAGGCCAACATAGCCACATCCAAAAATAAGTAATGATTTGCTCAAGCTTGAAGTATCCAATGGGCAGAGGAGGGAAAGTCAAGCAAGGGAAAGGAGGGAAAGATAGAGGGTTTACTCCTTGTCAAATATACCGATCGTTGGCACACCCTTATTTCTATGCATGTGTTGTTTGTATGTTGGGGAAATATTTGCCGCTCACCAGCGGCTGAGTGCACCTTCCAAAAATTATTGGATGATCGGGGACTGTCGGGAAAAATCAGCTGTGATTCTGCGGGCACCATCGGTTCTCATCAGGGAAATCCTCCCGATTCCAGAATGAGACAGGCTGCTCAGGCACGGGGATTAAACATTTCCGGCTCCGCCCGAATGATCAACGATCAGGACTATCAAAAAGCAGATATCATTGTAACCATGGACGATTTCAACTTTTCCGAAGTCAATAAACTGGCTCCAGATTCTTCCCAGAAAAAGAAGATTCGTCCATTTTGCGACTTTGTTAGTTCTTCAGACCGAGAGGTTCCCGACCCTTACTACGGGGGGCCATCCGGATTTGAAAAGGTGCTCGACTTGCTCGACGATGGATGTGTCCGTCTGCTCGATCACTTGGAAAGCAAACCCGGCTGAATTACGCTTCCTTGTTCGATGAGCGAAATTGATCACGCAATATCGGAATCCACCGGCTTTATATTCCGCAAACATTCGACCTCTTCCATCGGTGGTGGATGTATCAACCAGGCCTTTCGAATCACCGGAGAGGATGGACGCATATATTTTATCAAAAAAAACCAGCCGTCTTTTCTTCCCTTCTTTGAGGCAGAAGCAAGGGCACTGAGTGAAATTAAAAACACCAACACCGTTCGGGTACCGGAGGTTATCGCACACGGCGTGGAAAGTGATAACGCCTACCTCGTGCTTGAATATATTGAGGAGGGAGGAAATTCATACGCTGGACAGGCAGAACTCGGCACCCAGCTTGCTAAGTTGCACCTGGTAAAACTGCCCTTTTTTGGCTGGAGTATGGACAACTGTATCGGGGCCACTCCCCAGCCCAACCCACAGTCGGATGACTGGATATCTTTCTATCGGGATCATCGTTTGGCTCATCAATTTGAACTTGCCGCCCGCAAGGGCAGAAAATTTGAGGATTCCCAAACACTGCTCGATTCTCTTGAATCCTTTTTTTCCAACTATTCACCCCACCCCTCTTTGCTCCATGGAGATTTGTGGAGTGGGAATGCCAGTTGTGACAAAGAGGGATCTCCCTTTATTTTTGATCCAGCATCCTACTACGGCGACCGGGAGGCTGATCTCGCCTTTACCTACATGTTTGGCGGTTTTTCCTCCGCTTTTTATCATGCTTACGAAAACACCTATCCAATCGATTCCGGCTTTGCTCTACGAAAAATCCTCTACAATCTTTATCATGAACTCAATCATTTCAATTTGTTTGGTGGGGGGTATGCGTCCTCCGCCCAGGCGAGTATCAACAAGCTCTTACAAGCTTGATGAATAACCAAGCTCAACCCATTGAGTTGCTATCCGCCCGGAGGATTGCCGACCGTTTGAAGAACCTCGCCCAGGAAATCAATCAGCACTACCAAGGTCAGGAAATACTGCTAGTTTCCATCCTTGATGGGGCCATCATTTTCACCGCCGATCTTTTGCGCTTACTCAAAGTACCCACGCAATTGGATTGTCTGCGCATATCAAGCTATGGCGATTCCACCTCACCCGAATCGCCCCCCCGTATTACCGGTAGTCTAAAATCTGACCTACAGGGAAGACATGTTTTGCTGGTGGATGATATTCTCGATACCGGAAAAACGATGGAGCGAGCATGCGTGGAAATATCATCCCTCAATCCCCAGTCTTTGCGAACCTGTGTATTTTTGGACAAGCAGGAAAACCGAACCAATGGCTTTGAGGCAGATTGGATTGGGTTTTCCATACCCAATGAATTTGTGGTGGGCTATGGCTTGGATTATGCCGGTCGTTTTCGGGAACTTCCCTACCTTGCTAAATTACAGACTTATGAAAATACATAACTTTTTATCAAATTATGCCGATTAGCAAAAATCCATTTCGACGAATCTATGATTGGACACTTTCCCTAGCCGAACGCAAACTTTCCGGGCTCTGGTTGGGGCTCATTTCCTTTGCTGAAGCAAGTTTCTTCCCTATCCCGCCGGATATATTACTACTTCCCTTATGCCTAGGTAATCTAAAAAAAGCTTTTTCCTTCGCCCTAATTTGTTCGGTGGCCTCTGTTCTTGGTGGACTCGCTGGTTATGCCATCGGTGCCTTTGCCTGGGATGGACTAGCTCCATGGTTTTTCCAATATGTCCCAGGGTTTACCGAGGAGAAATTTACCCGTCTACAAGATTGGTATGCCGAATGGGGCTGGCCACTCGTTTTTCTAGCTGGTTTCTCCCCAATTCCCTACAAAATTTTCACCATTGCCAGCGGTGTATTAGGAATGGCCCTTGCCCCATTCGTCCTCGCTTCGGCAGTCAGCCGGTCTGCCCGCTTCTTTTTGGTCGCCGCCCTTGTGGCAAGATTTGGGGAACCAATGAAGGAAAAAATCGACAAGCACTTCAACCTGCTCGCATTATTATTTGGTGGATTACTGGTTGGTGGTTTTCTCGCTCTAAAATTTTTGCACTGAACACAGCAGGCTAAAATTCATCCACTTCCAAACGCTCCATATATTCTGTCACATTGCAGGTGAGCATCATCGCTTTGCGGGTAGAGATTTCCAGCACCTTATTCACCACCCCATCGAGAAAAGAACGGTCGTGACTAACAATCAGTGCAGTGCCCTCGAATAGGTTCAATGCTTCCTGCAAAACCTCTTTGCTCCGAATATCCAGATGATTGGTCGGCTCGTCCATGATAAGAAAATTGCACGGCTTCATCAACAATTTGGCCAGGGCTACCCGGTTACGTTCCCCACCGGAGAGTACGGAGGTTTTCTTAAAAACATCATTTCCACTAAAGAGCAATGCACCAAGGGCAGCCCGTGGATTGGCATCAGGGTTATTTTCGCAGACTTCCTCCACCTCCGCCAATACTTCGTTGCCCGGGTTTAATTCCTCCGCCTGATGCTGGGCAAAATATCCAATAACTGTATTTACACCCATATCCCGCTCACCTACTTGAAAAGGCTCCACCCCGGCAAGCACCCGAGCAAGGGTGGATTTACCAGCTCCATTAACCCCAACTACTGCAATCCGATCGCCCTTTTCAATGCGTAGATCAAGCCCATCAAATACCACATTGTCCCCATATGCTTTGGTCATACCCTCTAATTCGACCACTTTTTGACTAGCAGGAGGGGACTGAGGAAAACGAAAATAAATTTTCTTCTCCTCCGCCTCTGGTTTGACAAGTTCCATTTTCTCCAATCCTTTGATCCTGCTCTGTACCATTGCAGCCTTTTTAACATTGGAACGAAACCGGTTGATAAATTCCTTCTCTTTTTGAATTTCTTTTTTCTGGTTGTTGTACGCCTTGCGCTGTCTTTCCAAACGGGCGGCACTTTCTTTGAGGTAGAAGGTGTAGTTTCCCTTGTAACTGTTGAGAGTCCCCAATTTTAATTCGATGGTCCGTTCGGTCACGGTTTCCAGAAAAGCCCGGTCATGAGAAATCACAAGGATGGAGCCTTGGTACCCCTTTAAATAATGTTCCAGCCAATTTTGGGATACCACATCCAAATGATTGGTGGGTTCGTCTAAAATGAGCAAAGACGGACCCTGCAGAAGCAGCTTCCCCAGGGCAATTCGCATTTGCCAACCTCCTGAGAACTCATCGACCGGCCGGTCGAGATCCTCCTTGGAAAACCCCATACCCATGAGTACTTTCTCAATTCGCGAATTCATTTTTTCCGGCTCAAAACTGGCTAACTGGGTCTCCCAGCCTCCCATCAAATCAATCAGGTCATAAAACTCCTCGTCCTCCGGATCCAACTCCGCCAGTTTTGCCTCAGCCTCATCCAATTTTGCTTGCAGTTCGGCAGCCCCGGCAAAGGCCTTGCCTGCTTCTTCACGAACCGTACCACCCGATGCATGCACTCCGTCCTGAGGAAGGTAACCCACAGTAGCATAGTCAGGCTTTTCAATGCCTCCCTCGTCCGGACTGACTTCCCCCATAAGCATGCGCAAGAGAGTGGTTTTTCCTGAACCATTGGAGCCAACCAGAGCAATCCGGTCACGCGGACCAATTGTTTCCGAGATTTCGTTGAACAATTTCTTGTGACCGTAGGAGAGAGTAACCTCACGAATAAAAATCATCCGGGCAGAATACAAAAATTCGATCTTTCAATCAATGACATTACCCTTTCCGATAACCTAGGCATACCATTAAATATGCATTAAGGAGAAAAACCAACTCATGCAAAAGATTGTTAATTTATTAAATGTGCTTTTTCTGGGCTCTTGCTCGGTCGTTCCAGACCTTTCAGAATCTGGTATTTTTGCAATAGCGGCAAATGATGCGGTCAACCTAAAATCCTTGGAACGGAAATTTATGTATGACATGTTTGATCTTTGGGTGGATAAAGAAGAGGATCCTTTTACCGGTTGGGCAAAATCTACTCACATGCAAGACCATCTCAAAGAACTTGGATACTTAAAAAATGGAAGAAAAGAAGGGTTGTGGATGTCTTGGGATGAAAACGGGACAAAGATATCAGAAATTTACTGGAACGAAGACCGGATGAATGGCCCCTTTACTGTTTGGCACTCGAATGGAAAGATAAAAGTAATTGGTCATACCAAGGATGGGGAAGTGAATGGCAAATGGACAGAGTACTATGCCTCCGGACAAATCGCCTGCCGGTCGCTTAGCCAGATGGGACATCTTGAAAAGATTTTCGTCTGGCAACCGGATGGCTCAGCCTGTGAACAATCAATGGTAATTGATGGTAATGGCACCTTTATCAGGTACCTCGAAGATGGACGGGTTGAACATGTACGGACTTTTGCCAAGGGCGTGGAAACCTCACGCGAAATCTTTAATCAACGATAAATTACCTCACACTTGGGCAGTGCGGATTTTAGCCTCGATATTTGGTCCTCATCACATGGATTTCCAACCAAAACCAATGTACGTAAGGAACGCGTATTGAGAAGCGGGGTAAGGTCACTCACTTGGTTATGGGAAAGGTTAAGTACCTGCAACTGCCTCATCCCCACCAAAGGGGAGATATCCTCGATGTACTGGTTATGGTTTAAATGCAATTCACGCATATAAGTAAGCCCGGCCAGCGGACTTAGGTTGGCTAGCTGGTTTCCTCCCAGCTTTAATTCCCTTAGTTGCTTGAGCCTTGCCAAGGGGGCAAGGTTGCTAATTTGGTTTTGCTCAAGGTGTAATTGCTCAAGTTTGGCTAATCCGGAAAGGGGCCAGAGATCGGATATTTTATTGGCGGTTAATCGCAACCATTCGAGCTCCTGCAAATCACTCAAGGGAGAGATCTGGCTGATTTGGTTGTGTGAGAGAAATAGGCTTTTCAGCCCCGTAAGGGAGGAAAGATCGCTCACATCGGTAACTTTATTTCGCGTAATGTAAAGGGTACGGAGACTGGATAATCGGGAGATAGGGGAAAGATCACTGATCGAATGCTCATCTAGGGCCAAGCTCCATAGGTTATTTAATTTAGAGAGTGGCTTGAGATCGGTTATCCTAGAACCTACCTTCTTGGTCTTGGGAACTCCATAGAGGCTTAAAACCTGCAGATTCTCGAGCTCAGAGAGGGGAGATAAATCGCTAACAGGATTGTGGGATAACCTCAACCACTCTAATTGATCTAAGTGAGCAAAAGCACTCAGGTCACGAATGCCAACATCGGCAAACTCCAATTTTTTTTTCTCTTCTAATAAAGCCTTGTGGGTAATGACTACGGTATTCAAGCCACCAAATGGGGCAGCTTGTTGCTCGGTTGGCTTGATCCCCAATAACCTAAAAAACCTAGCCTGCGAAATTACCTTGTCATCTGCCCATGACCATGTGCTGAAGAGGGCAAAAACACACAAGACTAGCTTCATTATCCTCACTAAACTAGGGTATTAATTTTAGTCAAGCACATGCTTGGATAGGATAAACTAAAATTCAATTATTACATCCGGTAAAGCGGCCTGAATTTCCGTTTTCCGGACCTCAGATATGTTATTATCATAGAGGTAAATTTCGACGAGTTGGTTCATTTCATCCACCGCCAGATCATTGGCCAATTGGTTATTGTTTGCATACACTCCGCGAAGATTCGGATGTGCTTTAATCGGGCTAAGATCAGATACTTTGTTAAAATCGAACAGGAGCGTGGATAGCTCGTTCATTCCTTCGAGGGGAGTGAGTTCGGTTATTACATTTTGGGAGAGGGCGAGAATTCTTAAATTACTACAATTCTCTAAACCATCCAAGCTGTCCAACTGGTTGCGAGAAAAATCAGCTAACCATAAATAAGAATCTTCCGAGGAAATAGAAGAAAAGCCTGCCAAACTGGAGATCGAATTATTAGAGAGGTTGACCTCCTTCAAATTGGACAAACTTCCAATCGGTCCAATACTTGATAGATTATTATCCTCCGCATAGAGCACCGCTAATTCATTGAAATTACTGAGAGGAGAAAGATCGCTAATTTGATTACCTCCAACATCCAATAATCTTAATTTGCTCAACAGGGCAATCGGATCGATGGAGGTAATGGTATTTTTACTAAGGTGTAAATATTCAAGTAGTTTCAAATTCTCCAAATGTTCAACAGTACTAACTTGGGAACCTGACAGGCTCAATCTTTTCAAACGCCCAAGGCCACCGACTGCAGATAAATCGCTAATCGGATTATCATCGATATGCAACTCCTTCAACTCTAGGAGACTGGCAAGGGGGGAAAGATCAACCACCTCGTTAGAATTAAGATTGAGTACCTCCAGACTGGTAAGC
This sequence comes from Opitutales bacterium, assembly GCA_900299365.1. Taxonomy (GTDB): domain Bacteria; phylum Verrucomicrobiota; class Verrucomicrobiia; order Opitutales; family Seribacteraceae; genus Chordibacter. Next base: position 7,419 of record OMJS01000053.1, on the reverse strand, counting down.
TTTTGCAAGGGGGATAGATCGGATAGCTCATTAGCCTGTAAGTAAAGTTGCCGGAGTTGCAAAACTTCACCCACCGGACTAAGGTCCTCAATCCGCTGGTAACTCAAATCCAATTCATACTGAGAATTCAGGATCGCATTCTTTATTTTGTTTAAGGTATAAGATCCTCCATAGGACTGAGGGTTGGCTTCCCAGGTTTGCCATTTAGTCTCATTTACATCAGGAGCATTGAGGCTTCTCCATATCCCCTCTCCATCATTGAAAATTTCCCAACCGCCGGCTGATGTACTCCATTTGTAAAAACGGCCATCATTCCCAGTACTCCAATAGCTCCACTCTTTATCCTGATCTGAATAAGTCCACGGGAATGAACCATGCCAAAGCCACTCGTTTGCATCCGAATAGATTCCAGATTGCAGGGATATGAAAAACAATCCGATTATTTTTTTTAAATTACAGAATGTCATACCCAGAATCCTTCAATCTAATTGGCAATATTTTCACGAGCAAGGTCTAAGATTTGATTATTAACTCCAGATAACCATATAAAGTATTATGTCCTCATTTTGAGTAAACCGATTGACACTTCATTTGGGATGTACATCGCTTAAAAAGTATTACTTGCGCATGAGCCAAATTCCCTTGCACTTATATTTCACCAAGTATTTCTGGAAGACTTGGTATAAAAAAAAGAAGAAGGCATGGCAGGTATTTATTTTTGAAACCAAAAAGAAGTACCGGAGTAAAATAACCTACAAATATGTATTTTGGAAAATAACCAAGACCGATAAGAAAAAAAAGAAATTCAATTTTCGGATCTCTTTTCCCATTAGCCGAAGAAAGATTTCCTTTCTGCTAAAAACAAATTATAAACCGTGGTGGTGGAATTCCATGATCACTATAACAGTGCTGGTTCTGTTAGGTCTACCAACAGCTTACTTTGGATACCCAAAACTCAAGGAATATAAATTTTATAAATTTAAAAAGACTGCTCTTGCAGCCTTGCAAAGTGATGATTTACAAACTGCTTTGCTCACTTCACAGGCAGCCTACCTCTTAAACCGAGAGGATTTCTCCAATCTCAAAAACTTGGTGGAATCAGCAGAGAAATTAAATCACCCTAGACATTTGGAGTGGTTGAAAATATTGGCAAACCATCAAGAGGCAGGTGCCAATGATCATCGAAATTACATAAACGCATTACTTCAAAATCGATGGCTTTCTGATGCGGAAACATGGCTCACCCAGCATGCATCCTCTTTTCCTGAAAAGGATCGAATTTTTTATCAATGTCTAATTCTTCCAAGCAAAGGAGAGGAATCAAAATTTAGGGCCATTCAAATAGGACTGGAGTATATATCACAAAACCCGGGGATCTCCCCTCTAAGTGAATACATTTGGGATTTATCCCTTCAGTCCCAGCAAATCTATTTCTACGAAGAAGCAGTCAAACAGATGATTGAGTCTGCGAAGATTAATTCTTCGCTTACTGCCCCTGCCCTGCGCCGGCTCTTGAAGACTCAGACCGGATCATTGGATAAAAGGAAAGAGTGGGCAAAAAAGCTCTGGAGCATGGAAGATCTCTCGCTTCTGGATGCCATTCTTTGCCTCAATGCATCGTTCGGTAAAAAAGTAATTAATGGGAACAGTATTTTATATGTTTTACAAAAAGATTTCCCGGAACTCTCGACTCAGGAAGCCAAAGATAAGCTCGTTACACTCCTTAATCAAGTTGGGCGCCCCGAAACCGCTCAACATATTTTAGAGAACGCGGAAACAAATACAACAAGAACCAAGAAAATTTTTCTTCAAACCATTCAATCCGCCCTTCAACACCAAGACAACGATCTTGCCAGAGATTTAATTGATCAGACTATCCCAGTACTATCCCCAACCGAAAAAATATTTTTCGACCATCTTCTAGAAGAAGTTCTTTCAAAACGGGGATTAAGCTCAGAACATTTAGCCAAACTATTTGAAGAATGTAATGAACAAGAATTGGAAACCATCCGCATGTTTTTAAGATTCTTTCAAACGCCGGATTTCCTACTTTCTTTTATTGAGCAAATGGAGATTCTAAAACCTGATCAAATTGGGCTTAAATATTTATTGGCAACATCTTATCACCGTACTGGAGAATTTTCTAAATTACAGGAGATTATAAGACGCACCCCAATTCCAGAAACGGTTGGAGATATTGCGGGAGAACGCCAGACTTGTATTCAAAAAGCCCTCTATGGCATGGAAATTGAAGCCTGTACAAAATGGGCCGAAACTGCATTTTCCCAAAGCCCGGAAAGCCTCGCAAACCGCTTTACCCTTGCCCTTTGTTATCTGCAAAAAAATGATCATCAAAATGCCCGCTCCTTGCTCGCGCCAATCTTGCAAGGGACTCCTCCCCTGTGCCCAACCCAGAGGATTATTGGTGCTCTCACCCTGTACCGGAACGGAGCCGATGAAATGGCAAAAAAATGGGCACCTGTTAAGCATATTTCTCTTTTAACTGATGCAGAAAAAAAACTCCTTGGCGAGATCATGCATTCGAAAGAATGAGTGATCTCTCCTCATTAAAACCATCGCCTGTTTACCAGACTTGGGGATGGCGGATTGCCTGGGGTTGCCTACTCTTCTCCTGGTTCTCTCTTCTATCCCGGGTCAGTCTTTGGTGGAACGAGGCAAGTTACTACACTCACGGTTGGGCTGTGCCGGTTCTCGCCCTTGTCTTACTAGCCCACCGAAACTCGGACTGGAAAAAATCTCCTGAGCAAATCGTTACCGGTTGGCAAATTATTTTGTTTGGCACCCTACTGTTACTTCCCTCCCGAATATTGTCGGAACCGGATCCATTTTGGCGTCTACCTCTCTGGATCGAAATGTTTGCTCATTGTTTCGCAACCGGCATTTTCATTCATCAATTTAATAACAAAATACCCTGGCAAAACTGGGCCTGTGTCAGCCTCTATCTTTTTACTTCTCTGCCTTGGCCTGCGGGAATGGAAAGTAAAATGATTCATGAGCTAACTTTATGGGTAAGTAAGTTCACCACCGAGAGTCTACTTCTTCTTGGATATCCAGCTGATCTTTCTGCCAATGCTATTTTTGTGGATCAGCAAAAAGTGACCATCAACCAAGCCTGTAGTGGAATCCGTTCATTTCAGAACTTACTCTCTATGAGCGTGTTCCTCTCCATTTATTTTCGGATTGGATTGAGCAGGGCTTTTTTCCTTTTTCTTTTAGCAATCGGCTCCACTCTTTTATTCAACTTCTTTCGGGCTTTATCTTTATCTTATGTTTTTTTGGCTTTGGGCGCAGAAGCCCAGACTGAATGGCATGATTTCATCGGAAATACTTTTGTGACTTTGTCTATGCTTTGCCTTGGTATGATTGCTTGGCTGATCAAACCAAATATTCACAGGCAGGCAGAAGTAGAAACTCCCAAAACCTTTGTAGAGGTACAAAAACCAAACCCGTGGACCTTCGCCATAATTTTTGGCCTCCCTACCCTAGTAGCGTATCTATGGTTTTCATTACTCGGACCAAAAGTTCCAAACTTTAACTGGTCGATTGAATTCGAGGAAGCATCTCAACCAATCGATGAAGGTATAAGAAAAGTTCTTCAGTTTGATTATGGAGAAAAATATGAATTTATATACCCAGACAACAGATTCATAGAAGTTATTTATTTTGGCTACCATCAGGACTCTGCAGCAGCCAGTTTATGTAGTCGTAACCACCCACCCGATTATTGCATGGGGTATTCTGGAATTAAACTTTTAGATTCTGGACCGGCAGTTGAATTTTTCCACCAAAGAGACCCCTTGGTTTTCCGACACTATGCTACGCCGCAAAAGACCTTGCATAACCTATCTGATCTGCATGTATTCTGGGGTTCTTTCACCCTCGACAACCGTATCAATTCATTTGATTTCAAGCCCGTTACATTCTGGGAAAAGGCCATGTGGTTTCTCGCAGGAAAACTATCTTTCGAACGAAAAGTTTTACTAATCACTATAAAAGGACCAAAAAGTAAAAATGAAGCAAAGAAAGACTTGCTTGCCACTCTTGATAAAATAATCAGACCCGTTTGATCCTTATTGGGTAATTATTAAATCATGTTTTCTCAATAGAGCCCATTCCTCGGGTAACATATGTGACTCTACTAACCCCGTGGCCACTTTTTCAGCATCCTTCTCTTTACCACTCGCTTTTAGGATACAAGCAAGCAAGGCTTTCTCCCCGTGAAGCAAGGGAACTGGCCCACGATTTCTCATCACTTCGAGAGCTTCTTTTGATTTCCCTCCAAGTAATTTTGCGAGAGCAAGGGTGGAAAGAAAAGATGGATTACCTGGAAAAGCATTGCATATACGCAACGCCTCTTTTTCCAGTGATTCAATATTCTCACCCATGAGCAAAGATAGATAGCAAAGATTATTGGCATTACCAAATTTCTCGGGGTTTCTGCGTTTTATTTCACTTGTTATCTGATGAGCCTCTTTGGTATTTCGGGAACTCAAAGAAATTTGTAAATATTGATTGGCCGAAGAAAGAGAGAATTTTTCAGGAGCTAATGCCCATGCCTTCTGGAACGCCTCATATGCTATATTTCCGTCACCACCTAATAATGCCAGTCTGGCAACATCTAAAAAACTCTCAGCGGAATTGAGTTCATTTGCACCTGAGAGAAATTCATGAATTGTACTCCTCTCACCTCTTACCAAACTCAAGTATGCATCTGTGAGCAGTAATTTTTCTTGCGAAAGATGAGTAGACTTTTCGAGGAGTTTCCGTGCATCCAATGTTTGATTATTTTCCAAGAGTGCTTGAAAACGAATCATAAAAGAGTCTTGAGAAGAAAGGGCATCGGATCCTGAAATAATTCTTAATGCATTATCCGGTTGCCCCATGGTTATTAGCCAATGTCCAAAATCGTTTGGGTGTACTCGATTCTTTGCAAGTTCATACATTTCTTCAAACATTTGACTGGCATCTTTAATTCCATTAATTCGGTAAATAATCTCTGATGCTCGGAGAAAATCGGCAGACACCACACATTGATGAATTCTCAAATCCTCAAGTGCATGAAGCAAATCTTTCTTTAATATCCCGGGCCTAGGAGGTGTAAATGCGAGAATGCGCAAGGATTTGTACGCCCATCTATCTTCACCTTTGGACAATCCCCTTAATGCAAGCTTTGCTTTTATTCGATCATCTATTTCCCCTGCCAAAAATTGTATTCTATTAAACTCATAATTGGCTCTTCTATGTGCAGGGTAATCTTTAATTATATTACCAAGTTCATTTAATGCACCGCTAAAATTACCATCACGATAAGATATGCAAGCACTAGTAATTTTCCAATCAACAGAGGGGGACTCAGAAAACTTATCCTCTAAATGTACAAGGTAAGGAATGTGCGAATGAATCGCAGATTCAGTGAGCAATTCAAAAAGGAGTAGCCATTCAGCCTCCAATAATTCTTCATCTCTTTGAAGATTTTGTAATTTTAAAATGGTCTCAATTGGGTTCGGTAGACTTTCTTTTAATAATCTATCAAACCTATCATTTAACTCTGCTTGGCGTACTTTTTGATGATCAAAATAAAAATAAACTAGTAATGCCCCCAAACCAACAAGCAGGGCCATGGACAGCCTAGCTAATATGCTCATGCCAGCTTAAGAAATGCTTTAATTTTAGTTAGATGCTTACGCCCACTCAAAAAGGCAACCAATCCACCAAGCATTGTAAATATATATGCGGGTTCAGGAGCAGCAGATCCGCCGCCTCCGCCGCCTCCGCCTCCGCCTCCTCCGCCGCCGCCGCCGCCGCCGCCGTTGCCTCCGTTGCCTCCAGCGAGCCAATCAGCATAGGTCATACTTACAGGGATATCGTAATTTCCACCCCATGTCGGATCAGTATAAGTACCTCCAATATTTGTCCCAGTTGGTGAAGCAGAAATGCTGTAGCCAATGTCTTTAAGTAAGGCAAAATCAAGGTCACTAAATGAAGTTCTTACATTTGAGGTGATAGATGGCTGCATGGACGGATGACATGCACAATTGACATTTCCTTGGACTAGGGAACTCGACCAGTGAGGATTACCATTTAGAGGGATGTTTTGATTATTATACTCTGCTTTTGCGTTTGGTCCTGTCCATGAAGTACTGCCATTACTAAAATTTGCCCAGGCATTACTACTCTGCGTAAAACCCATGATATGGCCGAGCTCATGAACCATCACACTGTAGAAATCGACCTTTCCCGAGCTTGTGGCATCGGTATGAGTAGTTAAGTCTGTATCATAGTAAAAAGTAGCATCAGTATTAACGGAGGATGCTCCAAGTCTTGGTTCCCAGTTAGTAGAGGTATTTTTTGCGTTCAGTGCGTCTATCCATGCATCAGGAGGAGAATAGCTTCCCGCTTGTAAACCAGCTGGGCCTGCATCCGCTAAGGGATTTGCCCCTCGACTGCGTGCCCCCAGAAAAATTACCAACTCGTTGGCGTTGCCAATAACATTTCCTTCACTGGTAGTAGAACCAGCTAATACTGAAGCACTTCCACCAGTTGTTGGATTAGTGAAAGTAAAATAAGGATTTGTAAACGAAGTTCCTCCATAGTCAGCCGGATTTGAAGATGTAAAAGTGGTCCCCCCCATTCTCGACTCAAAAGCATACGCAACTTGTTCCATGACATAACGTTGCTCATCACCGAAATAATTTCCAGTATCGTAAGTGTAATCAAATATAATATCGATCGCACCGTAAAGGTGGCTGGCACAAAAAATAAATATGAGTGCGAAAAACTTTAGAAGTCTTACGATCATATTAGTAAGATAATACATCTTTTGCACCATCAACAAGAGAAAAATACAATAATATGGAACCCTTTCAGATGGTTGCTAAACTACGATTTTTGTCCAAGTATTTTATATTTCGGAGTGTTTTTATATTACTCACTCCATTCGTCTTTTCTTTACCTGTAAGCGACTAAAATCTTAAATAGATTTCGATCATGATAAAAATTTTTAACCTTAGAATATTATTTGTTTTACACCTCCTCTTTTGCATAAAACCCTTGCTTGCTGATTTAAAGCGGGGACAGGAGATTTATTCACAGATCTGTGTGACCTGTCATGGTCCCAACCTCGATGGGGGGATTGGTCCCAGTCTGGTCGATGCATACTGGAAGCATGGGGATACGGAAGAGGCAATTATGCGTGCCATCACCAAGGGGATAACCGGCACGGAGATGATTGCCTACGAATATGTCTATTCCAAGGAGGACCGGCAGGCGGTGACCGATTTTATTTTAGACAGACAGGAAGGAAACCGTCAGACCATGCGTTCTCTCTACTCTCGGGATTATTTCAAAGGAAAGAGATTAACACCCGAACTATTTGATTCCGTAGAGTCGGACTCTCAG
>OMJS01000052.1 GCA_900299365.1 Opitutales bacterium | reverse complement strand
GTGTGCAATGTATATGCCAATAATTCACTCCCGCCAAAAATTGTTACTTAAAATATTTTAAATTATATTAAAAAAATTTATTGTACTGATTATATGACCCACTTTGTGAATAAGCAAGCAGGATAACCTCAGATTAATGTAAAAATTTGGCAAAACGAATAAGCAAAGTAATATTTTAAAATCTGTCCTATCAAAAAATTAGTCATTATTTCCATATCACATTCATCATGTGGTAGGTATTAATATTATCTGGGAATTAATAGTGCTAATGAAGATATCGGTTAAAAGAATTCGATTGGAAGAAAAATCCATTATAATAGTCTAAAATCTTTGATGAGATATGGGAAAATATTGGTGTTTTTATTATTCATTACTTCCTTTGTTTTATCTCAACTTGATTCGCCGCTATTATCTGTATGGCCCAGTGTAGTTGCTTTACTTTCTGTACTATTGCTCAGAAAGGCGTTGCCCGGTCTCTTTATCGGTGCAATTTGCGGAGTTATACTGATTGCCGAGGGGAATCCAATTCATTCCCTTTTCATCTTCTTTTATGATGTTTTAAGCCCAGCCCTTTCTAGCAGTTGGAATCTAAGCATTCTGGCCTTTACCCTTCTGCTTGGTGGATTTTCGGCTCTTCTTGAAAAAGGGGGTGGGTTTGAAATCATTTTAAAAAATTGGCTTAGTAAAACAGACAACTTATCCAAAAAAGTTGAATGGTCTGCATTTTTACTCGGTATAATCTGCTTTTTTGATGGACTGGCCAGCTCTCTGCTTGGAGGTCGGGCAATTCGCCCCCTTGCAGATAAGACAGGTTTATCTCGGGCAAAACTGGCCTATCTGGTCGACTCCACCGGCTCGGCAATTGCCTGTGTTGCCATCATGTCGACATGGATCGCATATCAACTTTCAATGATTAGAGAGGGATTTCTTGCTGTAGAAATTGTTCACGCCGAGCCCTTCACCCTTTTTCTCTCCTCCATTCCCCGCAATTTCTACTGCTGGTTCACCCTGATTTTAGTGGTTCTTACTATCCGTAAATCCCTCAATTTTAAATCGATGGATAAGTTTGAAATTAAAATCCCTAAAAATATTACTGAAAACGAGGTCTCGGATGCAAAAAATCACACAAAATACACTACTGGACAAAGCAGGGTTCTAATCCCCATGGCCACCCTGATTAGTTGCCTATTCATAGGCTTGTATTTCAATGGTGTGCAAGGAACAGCTTGGCCGGTAAATTTTTTAAAAATCAAGCAAGCATTTGGCGATGCTGAGTCAAACATCGTACTCCTTTTCAGCTCCATCCTAGCCTGTATTATCGCCTATCTTTTTAACCGTAATCCCATTTCAGCATCTGGCTTATCCCCGAGGAAAGAATTCACCAAAGGAATTGGGCGTTTCATCACCCCTTCCCTTGTTCTCATTGCTGCATGGTTCTTGAGCGGCACTCTGCGTGAGCTTGGAGCTGCTTCTTTTCTTTCCCAAGCTTTAAACGGATCTCTCCCTCCTGCTCTTTTTCCAGTTTCTGTCTTTCTTCTCGGTGTTTTAATTTCTTTCACTACCGGAACATCATGGGGCACCATGGGCGTGCTCATGCCCCTGACCATTCCCGTCTGTTTATCTTTGGCCCCAGATTCAAATGCTATGATGGCTTCTGCCATCGCAGCCGTATTTAGCGGTGCCGTCTTTGGAGATCATTGTTCACCCATGAGCGACACCACCATCGTTTCGGCCGTAGCCTGCGAAATTTCACCCTATGATCATTTTCGAACTCAACTACCCTATGCATTGCTTGCCGCAAGCGTAGCTGCCCTTGCCGGATTCATTCCCATGGGCCTTGGTCTTTCTCCTTGGGTTTGCCTCCTTCTAGGAACACTGACTTTATTATGCGTGCCTTGGTTTAGGGATAAATTTCTAGCTCACTGGGGTAAGTGAACGAAAAAGCAGAAACCGCCCGTTCTAACATACGGAACTTTATTGCCTTCCGTATGTTCTTCAATGCCCGGTTTTATTACCCTGTCTTTGCGGTCATCTACCTGGATTTCGGGATGACGCTCGAACAGTTCGCCATCCTCAATTCAATCTGGGCGGCTACGATTATTTTAGCAGAAGTCCCATCCGGTGCCCTTTCAGATATTATTGGCAGGAAGAAAATGATCGTGACCGCTGGCATTCTCATGGTGGTGGAAATGTTGGTCTGGGGATTTGCTCCCACCTCCAATCTCGATGTTCTTTTCTGGATCCTCGCAATCAATCGTGTGCTCAGTGGTCTCGCGGAAGCGGCGGCCAGCGGAGCGGACGAAGCCCTCGTCTATGATTCCATAGACGAGGCAGGCAAAAAAGATGAATGGGGATTAATCCTCCAAAAAGTTACCCGGTGGCAATCGTTCGCTTTCATGGTGGCCCTGCTTACCGGAGGCATTTTGTACGACCCCGATGCAATGACCCATGTATGTCAGTTTCTCGGGTTTGATCTTTTACTGACTCAGCAGGAAACCATGCGCTGGCCCATCTTTCTCAATCTGGTCACCGCCCTACTCACTCTTCTTGCCGCCTTATCCCTTCGAGAGACTCGAAACTACCAGTCCAACACCAATCCAATTTCCAGCAAGACCGCATTTGCTCAAACCTGGAGAGTTGCCAAATGGATAGCCCGTACCCCTTTTGCCCTAATTGTGATTTTAGCAGCGGCCACCATCGACAGTGCCATTCGCATGTTCATTACCATGAATAGCGAATATTACAGACAGATCTCCTTTCCCGAGGTTGCCTTTGGTATAATCGGAGCCGTCATTGCCCTACAAGGCATGGTGGTTGCCCGAATTTCCCGGGAGATGACAGAACGGTTTGGACCCAATCAAAATTTCCTAATCATTTCATTCATCACCCTGCTTGCATTTATTGGGATACGCTTTTTCATCCCCTACTTCGGGGTAGTCTTCTCCATGCTCTTATTTGTGGCCATGGGTATGACTGGCTTTTGCACGAGTTTCTACCTCAATAAAACCGCCGACAAATCAGTCCGTGCTACCCTTCTCAGCTTCAAGGGATTGGCACTTAACCTTGGCTACGGCGGAATCGGAATTCTCTATGCCCTCCTTGTTGCATACTTGCGGGAAAGGCCCGAATTGTCAGCTGATTCTGGTATGCTCTTTCAGGTATCCTCCGAATGGTTCGCTCCATGGTTTGCTCTTACTTTTATTGGAGTGCTTATTTTTCAGCTCAAATTAAAAGCCAAGCCTACTGCTCAAAAGTAAGAAACCGACTCAAAAATCCTTAGAGTTCCACATCGTCTTGCCAGATAAGATCAGGAGCTTTTCGTCCAGACTTTTTGGCCCATTCATCGATCGCCTTTTCCACCTGTTGCCGTACCAGTATGCTCATTTGGTGCCGAACTGCAGGTGTGGACACCTTGAAAAGCATTTTAATTTCAGAGTCTCCGTCAGAACTTCCAAGCAAATTAAAGAATCCTGAATTTTCTTTTTCGGAATTCTTTTCCAATACAATTCCAAGCGGTCTCTTTAAGCCCTCCGAAATCAATTTAGCCGCTCCTTGTACATTCTGTGGATCAAACTCCAAAATAAAACCCCCTGCCCCACTGGGTGCTCCAAAAAGCATCCTGCACCTACCATTGGGCAAATCTGAAAAAGCAAACACACCATCTGCTAGTCCAATGTAAGTTTTTAATTCTTCGGTTATTCCTTCTGTTTTATTTTCCGTACCTCCCTTTGCCGTTTGCTCCGGTTTCTCTTCTTTCTTCTGCGGTTCGGGTTGTTCATTCTGTGTAGGCACTGCATCCGATGTACTACTATCCGCATCTCCTCCCAGTTCTTCGCTTGGAGCATCTATGGAGGATGGTCTTTTTTCCATAGCATACTCCATTCCCTCATACAATTGCCGAACCACCTTGTTTAATTCCTCACCAACTAGATTGAACTTGGATCGCCATTTCGGCACTGCTTGCTCCTGCTTTTTATTCCATGTATTCTGCCAATCAGCTTCCCATTTCCTCAGTATTTGATCTACCGGGATACGCTCGCTTACATCAATTTTTAATTGATCAATATTTTGCTTCTCCAATTCTTTGATCAATTGAACCTGTACCCGCATTGATTTGAGTGCAGGTTGAATCAATTGATTCATTTTTTGCACGGCCATTCTTCGGGTTTCCTCGAAGATCTGTGAACGGCCATTTTCGTCTATTGATAAGCTATCCGCAAGATCCTGAAAACTCGATACAGTACTTTTTCCTCTTTCATGATACCAACGAATGATTGGCTCTTCAGGAAAGTTGTCATCCTGCAGAAAAGAAAACTTTTTGCTAAATTGTTCATCAGCAATGCGTTTCCGCACTGCATTCACATTTTGTTTTAAAGATTCTTGAAATTGATTGGTCAATGTCCTCGCCAAATCACCTGCCTTGCTAAATTCTTCATCAAAGTAATTGCTTAATTTGTCTCCACCATATTGTTTGCTCACCAAACTACTTGCCTGCTTAAAATATTTTTCAGTCAACAAATTCAAACTATCCTTTGTTAACAAGTGCTTGGTTAGGTTTGAACGAATATCTTTTTCCAGTTCTTTTTCATTGGGCATCCAAACTTTTGCTGTCTTTAAGAAATTCTCCAGCCGTTTAGCTTCCCAATGAGCCGCAGCCCTTTCCGCCAGTTTCTCGATTGCTTTGAATGTTCCATAAATTGGAGGTTTTGATGTTAAGTTCTCTTTTATACCCTCCTTTAATTTATCGAGTGAGCTCACATATAATTCTGACCGGGCTTTTAAAGCTGGGGCATACTTGTTGCCCTGCACTTCATTACGAATGATCTCGAACTGTGCCTTATACTGCTTGGCTAATTCCCTACGAAAATCAGCGGACATTTCCGATACCTTTTTAGTAACCTCATCAAATACAGGACCTGTATTTACAACCATCCCTTTTAGCCAATTATCCAGATCTGCAAATTTATCCGATGAAAGTGGCTGGATTCCTTTTGCAGTTTTCTCAAAAAGCATGGTCACCCGGTTATTGAGTTCTTCGCTACTAGGGTAAGCCATATTTTCACGTAATTTCTTGAGTTGTTCAGTAGAAGCCAATTCTCTCGCCTTGGAATAGACCATATTCAGGGTCTTCTTTGCATACTCGTTTACCTCTTGTGATGCTTCTTTGCTCCAGTTCTTTGCCGCTCTTTTTAATACTTCTGTCCGATTGATAGGTAACGGGCTTTGTTCCTTGGCCCACTCTATGGTCTCATTCACAGACTTTTCTAATTCTTGCAACCGCCACGCCTCCAGCCATTTCCTCCCTGGTTCCTCTCCCCGTTTTGAACTTTTAAAACTTTCCACTCTTTTAAGCATTTCATCTGAAAGTAAATCACTTAACTTTTTGGTCTCCGACTGGTTGGTGTCTGAAGTATTACTAAGAAGGGTCTTTGCCTTTTCCGCCGCAGCTCGTAGGGTTAGGATTTTCTTTGCACCAGCTTTTGGGTCCGACTGTGCTGATATTCCCAAAGTAATGAAGCAAAACCATGCTAAACTAAAAATAAAAAGCCTTCTCATTAAACAACCTCTAGTCGCTCTTTACATATTCCTCGACCAAGCTATTAAGTAGAGGATACCCTCGTCTCTTCAGTTCCTCAGACACCCTCATCAATTGAGCAGATACTCCATCACTCTTTCCAGCCGAATCAACAAGCGGCAATCGGTCAGCACACCGAGCGACTGCGGCCCATTGCAACCCCTCTACCTGCTCCTTCCACTTTGATACCCGATCAGTCACATAACCGAGTGCATAAGATCGTCGCTCCTCATTAATTACAAAATCTTCCGAGACCATGCTCGGATCTTCCGGTTGCGCTTTAGCCAAAGGATCGTAAAGGGTAATGAACTGCAGTGCAGTCTCCTCCTCCCCTTCAGGTGGTTCATACGCCAGAGCCGAATTGTAGAGATCATCCTGCAATGCCGATCGATCATTCATCTCCTGAGCCTTGGTACACAAAGTTGAAAACCTTTGATCATTGGGCAGTGCTCCCTTCCACTGAACTCTTTGAAAATCTGGAAATGCACTCAGTTCAGCATCTCTTTCCCAAGCATCCATTACTGTATCAATCCGCAGGATCAATTGCTGTTTCCACATCTCTAGGATACGTGGACCCTTGTTACGCACAGCCTCGGTATACTCAATGACCATCAATCGAGTAATTATTGCCAAAATCAAAACAAGTGGCAAAGCCACCTGCACCAGAGCATCATTCGGACTTAAATTTGGCGAACGCCGGGCTTTAGCCTTCTTGCCACTAATTAAATGGTCAAGACCAGCCAAATCCTTCCTTCTCTTCATCACTTTTGCTCAACTTCTTCTCTGGAATCATTCGACATCGCAAACTGACCAAACGCACTGCGTAGAGCATTTCGTTCTGCCTTTCTATCGTCCTCTGCAACCTTTAAGAGATTAACGATACCCTCAAGTTTCTCGGTACCTGATATTCCTGACTGCTTAAGAGAAATTATATTTTCCTCGATGGCACGAATGCAGGTTACCATGCTTGCAAACTCCTCGTCTGATTTCTTAGTTTGCTCCAATTGATTGTCGTGCATCGAATGGAGGTAACTAAGCATCTTATTTTCAGTCTCATTGCCAACCTGATGTGCTTCTCTAATTCCAGCGAGCAAGTCCTCAAGATTTCCGAGCCTCCCCAACTCACTAAGCGGAGCCAACATGGCTTGGCCCTCTTTTTGGGAATCTCCCAAATGAGCTATCCTTTGATTTGCATGGGCTAATTCCTGCCTAAGTCCGGCTAGTTCAGTTCTGATTTCTGCCAGAGTCGCTGGCATTTCATGCACATTGGTTCCTTCAAGACGATCACCAAACGCCCGACTTGCATCTCCCAGTTTTTGCATATCTCCGACCAGTTTTTCGATCGTTTCTGATAGTCCCTTCTCTTCCTCCTCATATAATTCGGTAGCCCATTGAAAAATCCAAGTCAATGGACGGGCAGCAAGAAAGGCTCCGATCAATCCAAGCAGAGAACTTAACAAGGCGGTTGCCGTGCCTCCAAGAAGTTGGTCGAGGGATTCATTTATGTTACCAATCTGCTGCTCCTTTTCGCCTAATTCTTTCACCCCACTTACATCCAATCCAATAAATAAACCGTACAAAGTACCGGCTAATCCGAGCATTACTAAAAAGTATGAAAAGTTTTCAGGATATGGATCACTCGAAATCTCTCTCCTTACCAATTCATCATTACCCGCCTTCAGGACCCTCCAACATTGTATACAAGGAAACAAAGCAAGAAGTAAGGGCACCAGCGTGCTTATAGTACTTAAATCGGCAGAAAGCCAAGCAAACCAATCATAAAGTAATGTTGGTACGAAAGAATCAATGGGTGTTAGGTCTGGGAAAATTGCCTGCAGTGCAATTTCGAGGTTCACCAACCATGCAATCACTGAGAAGAAAAGTGTGCAGAAGGACGCCACGAATATCAGTTGTGTCTTGTTTAAATATCTCTCCGTCTCGTTCACACAGTCCTTTCTTTTGTTGGGCAAATGATTAAAAACCAGACTATGAACTTCCTCTTCTTCTCTGAGCAAGTAGAAATACTTAACAATTAATAGATTTTGGTAATAAGCCGAGCATTGACAATTCCATGCCTCGCCCTCGTTATAATCCTATGAAACGCAGATCTTTTTTAGCCACAACCGCTAGCTCCCTCGCCTTCTCTCATTTTTCTATCGCACAAAATCCTTCCTTTCGTGGAAAGATCAAAAAGGCGGTGAAATTTGGCACCAATCCCAATGAGGAGCAGATGAAAAAGCTTAAAGATCTGGGCTTCGACGGGATCGAGGGCTCAGCACCCGGACTGAAAACCGAGGCAATGAAAAAAGCATGTGCTAATCACAATTTACCTATGCACGGCGTGGTATACAGCAAGCACTGGCATACCCGTCTATCCGATGCTAACCCAGAGGTTCGTGAAAAGAGCAGAACTGGACTTGCTCAGGCTATTCGCGAATCGCATGAAGTCGGGGGAACATCTGTCCTACTTGTCCCCGGTAAGGTTACCGGCGACAAGGAAAACCACCAGCATGTCTGGGACCGATCGATCGAGCAGATCCGCCAGGTGATTCCCCTCGCCGAAGAGCTAAAGATTCATATTTTGATCGAGACCGTATGGAATGGGTTTTGTTACAAACCCGAACAGTTCCGAGATTATATCGATGCGATCGACAGCCCATGGGTGCAGGCATATTATGACATTGGAAACATGCAGAAATTTGCACCCAGTCACGAATGGATCCGTATACTTGGTCAACGCACCGTCAAATTGGATGTTAAGGACTGGGGATCAAAAAACGGTTTCTGCCCGCTCGGTCAGGGCGATGTCGATTGGAAAAAAATCCGCCACGAACTCGAAAAGATCGAGTTTACCGGCTGGGCGACGCGAGAAGGAAATGATGGCGGTGTCGAAAAAACAGCTCAGTTAATGAACGAACTACTCGCCCTCTAAATTTCAACAACTTATTCCGCGAAGGCCTTACAAGAGATTGCTGTGTGGTCAATTGACCACTGCCGACTCTAATATCCAAGAGAAAGAATTATAAACAATTCCTTAGTAACTTAGTCAGCAATGGCTTGCTCTATGGTGCGTTGACCATTGGGTAGTCCTGCCATGGGTGGTGTCTCGAAAAACTTTCCATCCTCAATCAACCGGGGATCATTGGTTTCACGCAAATAATTTATCAGCCGTTTACGGAGTTTTTTGACTGTCTCCGCATATTCTGGATTTGCTGCAAGGTTGTTCATTTGATCAGGATCTTGATTCATATCATAAAGCTCTTCCCTGGGTCTTTTGCCATACACCGAATCAAAGAGTGCTCTTACAGCGGGATCCTTTCGATTGGTAACAATCCATGCTTTGGTGGGTCCTGCGTCCTCATCTGCGAGTGTAACGAAAGTTTTGTTTTCCAGTAAACTGTAGCTTGGCTCATTATCACCATTCAATCGATAAGGGTCTCCCAATGGCCAACGCTCAGGTTTAAAATTAATGATAAACTGATAATCTTTCGTCCGAATCGAACGTTGTGGGTAAGGCAAATATCCTGGGCGCGCAGTATGCACATGACGCTCCCTGCCAGTAATAGTAGCATTTCTTGACTTATCTACGAGTCCTTCTTCTTTTGATTTTAATACAGACCACAAACTTTTCGCTGACATCCCGTTAGGTACTTCAACTTTACCCGCTTCCAAAAATGTAGGTGCCAAGTCTGGCAAGCAGGTAAAATCATCCACCACCCGTCCACCTTTCACACCAGGTCCCGATATTGCCAGACAAACCTTCGTTCCAAAATCATACAAATTACACTTGCCGTGCGGAAAGCCTGGCGGACCATGATCTCCGCTTACCACGATGAAAGTATTTTCATATTCTCCACGCTTTTTTAATTCTTCGATCAAAATTCCCAGTCCTGTATCAAAGGCGGCAATTTCTCCCAAGTAATCCGCCAAGTCCTGACGCACCGCATGGACATCCGGCAAAAAGGCGGGCATCTTACCCTTAAGCTGATCAGGGTCTATTCCCCATAACTCCTTGCCCGAACCTTTAATCCATTTTCGATGAACATTGGTAGGGCCAAACCAATAGGCAAAGGGTTGACCATCTTTTCTTTTTTCCAAAAAACTACTGAAATTTTCTCGGGCCTCAGTGTAAAGTTCCTGCTTGGTTATCTTGATCGCATGTTCTTTATCGATCTTCTGTGCACTCGCGACTTTTCCAGACCTGCCGGAAACATATTGTGAAAACCCGTTGAACCGCCCGCCTCCATACTTATTCGCATGTCCTCCAATTCCAGCATCACGCGGGTTGCCGGGAGACCACACCTTGTAGGTATATCCCAAATGATAGCCAGATTTTTGAAGCAAAAGCGGCCAAGTGGGAATTTGTTCATCCCACTCCGCTCCTATTAGAATTGCCCCCCTGCCCGTTTCCCAAAAATTCCTGCCAGATAGCAATGAACTTCGGCACGG
>OMJS01000051.1 GCA_900299365.1 Opitutales bacterium | reverse complement strand
CGCCAGATGGTAAGCAACAGAGGCTCCAGCGATACCTGCGCCAACAATCAAAAAATCAGTTTTCTGATCCATGCTTCGATTTAAAATCTACGTGAATTTAAACTGAAGCATTTTCTTCGCTCACCCATCTAGACGAAGGATTCGCGCTTTTTTGAAAACTTTCCATCGGCGTGCAATTTTGTTTTTCTTGAGTTGTGCTTCTTTTGACGTTTCATAAAAGCCTAATCTCAGCCGGTATTCAGGCTCCAATGTTTTTCCGTCGATTTTTCTGGAGAGGAAACTGAAATCGTTTAAGGGAGCAAACCGGGCCATATCCTCAAATGCTTTAAGTTGTTCAAGGTAGGAAGGGAGTTCAATCACCCAGGGTTTGTTTCGAGGCTGCTTCAGGTTGACCAGTTCCCGGGACATTTCTCTGGAATCAGGTATGACCGGCCAGAATTTCTTAGGAAAATCTAGAATTTTCCCTAGGCTTTCTTGAATTTTTAATCCTTCTTCCAAGGCATCTTCAGTATTCTTGAAAAAGCCAATCCTAACCCGATACCTGTATTTCTTGTTATATGTTTCTTCTGTTCTCTGAAGATAGGTGTAGTAACCTTCTTCGGTCAGGAGCCTCGCCCAATTTACAGCCGTTACAAACTCTTCTGATTCAAACGAACCCAGTTGAAGAGAATATTTCCCCTGTTTCTTCCTGGAGAGAATGTCTTTCCTTGCATCAAGTTCGGATCGGAATTGGATTCGAATTTTATCCCCGCTAAGAGCCCATTCCCAATCTCTAGATTTTTCTGGAGTCAGTGGAAAATTGATTTTCAAATGGTTCTGAACGGAAAGAGTCATCCATTGATCGAGAGGTTGTTCATTGATGTTCGTGTCAAATATCTGAAAAAAAGATTCACCGCTTTCCTTCAAGGCTGAACGGTCTGAAATTGGAATCGGACCGAGAGATTCTCTGATTTCACTAATGTTATCATTGCTGATCAAAGTGGTATTTGTGATGGCTTCAAGCATGTCCTCATCCAAAAGAAGATCTTGTTGAATCATCACATCCTGTTGCAGGTCGTAGGTCTGGATTCTTACCAGACGGTAGGCGGCAAATGTCAGCAGAATGACACCCAACCAGACGAAGATCAGTCGTGACCACGAAACATTCTTATTCACGATCAGGCCGAGATGGAGTATTTTGTCATGCGTAAATGGTTAAACAGATCTAAAACAGGAAATAGATGGAAGTGAGTGAAGGTCTTCTTTATCTAGGTGGTATTTCAGCAGACTCCTTGCTGGAACGATTTGGTTCGCCTCTTTATGTTTACGAGGAAGATGTGCTGATCAGCAGATTCAGAAAGATGAGAAATTGTTTTCCGCCTGATGAAGTAGACATCCATTATGCCATGAAAGCAAATTACAATCCATCCCTGCTGAGTCTGCTATGTCGGGAAGGAGCCTGTATCGACGCGGTTTCAAGCGGTGATGTGAGAATGGCTCTGGAAGTTGGTTTTGATCCCCATCGGATCCTATTTACGGGAAATAATTCAAGGTTGGAAGAAATCGAATTCAGCATGTCCAAAAAGGTTCCTGTAAATCTGGGTTCGCTCGAATTACTCGAACTCTACGGAAATCGTTTTCCGGGAACTTCAGTATCGATCAGGGTTAACCCCGGAATGGGTGCAGGTCATCACTCACACTGTATCACCGGAGGACCTGATTCAAAATTTGGCATTTACCGTGACCGTCTTGCTGATGCTTTGAAAATCTCAGAAAAGCATGGACTAAAACTCTCTGGCATACATTCTCATATTGGAACGGGAATCAGGAAAACGGAGGCCATGATCGAGGCGATGGATTTAATCCTAGATTCTGCTAAGCATTTTCCTGAGTTGGAATTTGTTGATTTTGGTGGTGGGTTTGACATTCCCTACCGTGAATCCGATGAGGAACTTAATCTTGAAGAACTTGGGCAAAGGATGCGTCAACGTTTTAGGGAATTTTGTAAAAATTACGGAAGAGATCTGAAGATGAAAATCGAGCCGGGACGCTATATTA
Source organism: Opitutales bacterium (assembly GCA_900299365.1). GTDB lineage: Bacteria > Verrucomicrobiota > Verrucomicrobiia > Opitutales > Seribacteraceae > Chordibacter. The sequence goes on along the minus strand of OMJS01000051.1, from coordinate 2,363 downwards.
TAGGTCCGGCAGGAGCTTTATTAGCAACGGTAACCAACATAACAGAGACCCCTTCCAAAAAATTTGTAGGAATCGATACCGGATTCAATCACTTGATCAGGCCGATGATGTATGGTTCTTATCATCGGATTGTCAATGCTTCAAAAATGGATGCTCCAAAAGAAAGCGTTGCGGTCGCTGGAAATATTTGTGAAAGCGGCGATGTCTTTACTGGAAAGGGGCCAGATGCGATAAGAAAGATTGGTGATCCTAAAATTGGGGATTGTATCGCAATTTTAGATACCGGAGCCTACGGATTGTCAATGGCTTCTCAATATAATCTTCGAGAATTACCTGCAGAAATTATAGTTAAGAATAAGAATGTTGAAATGATTAGGAGAAGGCAGGACTTTGGGGATTTAGTAATTAACTTCAATTGGTTTGATGGATAAGTTCAATTTGGTTTGGAACTGGTTTTATGTTTCTTGACCAAGCCACGCAAGGTCTTTGCAGTCAGTCAAAACCAGTCGGGTAATCCGAATCTTGGTCCGTAGAAATAATTGAATCCTACCCAACCAACAATGAACAAAGATATCAACGCCCACGTAGTAATACTCATTCAATTCTTAATTTTTGAATGTTTTAATTGAGCCAATACGTCCGATTGGACTTTACGGAGATGTTCATCTTTTCCAACTTTTGATGCTTCGACTAACATTAAAGCGAAGTAACGAGAGAAGTTCATAGTGTTAATATAAGTGCGAGTTATTTTATTGAATAACATTACGCTTAATTAATTTGATTGGTTTTCTCTCGGAAAATGTTTTTCTTTAATTTCTCACAGAACCTCAAGACAGGAGTTTCCTGAGATGTTGTCCCAATTTTCTAATAAGAATCTGAGTGAATTGGGGAAACGAAAAAACCTAATGAAAAATTTTTGAGAGATTGAGACTATATTTATTTCAAGTTTTGTTTCTCGACAAAGGGAAAGATTTTTGTGAAATCACTATCAGGTTCTTCCCTGGAAAAACTTTCCCAGAAATCCTGGACCATTTCTCCCAGTGTGGTCAGGGTTTTGGTTTTCTTCACAGATTCTCTGAAGAGAGTTACATCTTTTGACATCATCGTGTTGCTGAATCCAGCTGCATATTGCTGACTTGCTACCTGTTTGGGGAATTTGTCCAGGGTTGCGGAATTGACTCCAGTGGAAACGTTCAGGACTTTGAACATTTGTTCTGGGTCGAGCCCTTGATTGATTCCGAAAGCATAGGCCTCACTGGTGGCAAGCATTGCGGTGCCGGAAAGAAAATTATTCAACAGTTTCATCGCCTGCCCCTGTCCGCATTTTTCCCCTAGGTAAAAAATATTGGAGGACATGCTTTTGAGGATATTTTCAAGTTCCCTAAACCTGTTCTCAGGACCAGAAACCATGAATGTCAAAGTCCCGGCCTTAGCCCCTGACTGTCCTCCGGAAACCGGACAGTCGAGGTATGTGATTCCTGAGTTATCCAAAACCTGCTGGACCTGATTCACCGCATCAATGCCGATGGTAGAGGTGTCGATCACGGTATTGCATGAGGTCTGTTTCATATTTGATAGTTCCAGCACAGTTTGAATGACATCACTACCGTCAGGAAGACTCAAAAACAGGGTATTGCAGAACGCAGCAATTTCTTCCAGGGACTCACAACATAGGGCGTTTTCAGGAGCTCTTTCTTTCGTTCCTGCGAGATCAAAGACACTTAGTTTATCGACAGACTTTGACAGGTTTGTTGCCATAGGGCCCCCCATACTGCCCAATCCGACAAATCCAAAAGTTTCCAGGTTTTCCTGGATTTGTATGCTCATTTGTCTTTCTGCTCGTTCAGAACTTCCTTAGCCAATCTGAAGCTTTCCACACCGGCTGGAAAACCACAGTAACCCGTGATCTGAAGAAGGACGTCCTTGAGTTCCTCAACACTAACACCATTGTTGAGTGCTCCGCGAAAATGGAGCTTGAATTCATGGGAACGTCCTAATGCGGCGAGCATTCCAAGGTTGAGAATGCTTCTTTGTTTTCGGTCCAATCCTTTCCCGCTCCAGATTTTACCCCAGCAATATTCATTGAGAACTTCCTGAAGTTCCCTATTAAAGTCGTCGACCTGACTCATTGATCGTTCGACATAATCAGCTCCAAGCACTTCCTTACGGTTTTCAAGACCTTGATCATGAAGTTTTTTATCCATTGGTGTTCCTTTCCTAAAGGTTAATCATAATGGTATTTTACAAAATCTGAATTTTCAGCGTTTTATTCCGTTTTTTCTTTTTTCATCCTGACTTTTCCTCCTTTCTTCTCCTGCAAGAGCAAGTGCTTCGAGATCTCCTTCACGAACAGCCATGTAGTT
>OMJS01000050.1 GCA_900299365.1 Opitutales bacterium | reverse complement strand
CTTTTTCTACTTTGTTTTGCCCTGCTTCCACCGAAATATTTACTATTTCAGGAACTACTTTTAACTTGGGTGTGGCCAGCCCACTTCCGCTAACATTGATTGTCATTGGGGAGTTTTCGGCATCTGATTCTAATGTGCCAGAATCTGCATGTAAACCTCCACTGTCGGGTTTGAATGTTAAATTGAAATTATAACTTTGCCCGGGTTGAAGCTTAGACTCCTGAAAATTTGAGCTAAAAGCTCCATTGCTAAAGTTGAGTGCGTTTAAAGAGATGGGGGCATTCCCCATATTTGTCACAGCTAAGATTTCATCCTTCGATAACCCAACTTCAACACTGCCAAACTCAACTGTTCCCGGGGTTAGGCTTAGGGTACGATCCTCTTCGATAGTTAAGGAAACGGGAATCGTTATTAATTTTTGTTCTGGATCATTGCTGCTAATTTGAAGCTCTGCCTCATAAGAACCTGCACTGATAGAGCCGGCTTTTACGGTTATATTTACAGTTTCGGACTGGCCCCCTTCGAGGCTTCCTTGTAACTTTGATGTGTGTAGCCATTTTGGTGAAGTTGAGATACGAATAGTCGAATTGGATTGGATTTGTTGATTATTATAAGCCACGAGCAGACCAATATCACTTGATTCATTCTGGATGCCAGTCGTTGCTCTATCAACTGGACCGTTCATGTTTTCATAAAGAAAACGAATTACGCCACCCGCATTAATCTTAATTTGAAAAGTGTATTCACCAAGGCCAGCAAAGTCTTGAACTTTATCATATTGAACCGTCAGGCCATTGTCATCGGCGTAGTAGTAAATATTACCTCCAGTTGAGGGATCGAGGTCTGTGGCAAATGCGGCAATGAGGTTTCCGGCCATCATTGCTGTTGGAAGGGGAAAATGACCATGTTCAACGGTGGGCTGACCTAAAGTTAAATATCCGTTCGATCCCACAAATACTTCCCCATAGGATTGGCCATATAGATCAAATTCGAAGGGGAGGGTAATCGAAGAAAAACCATCATCTGAAGATGATAACTCAGAGAGCAATTCACCGGTTTGAGAAATATCATTCCATGAATGATCTGGGCCTGCTTGATCATTTGAATCATTCCATGAGTATCCATAATAGTCAGGTCCACCACCCAAAACCGAAACTGGAGAACCGCTTCGTTTATCAATGCTTCCTTTAGCCAGTGGTTTGAAATGGTCAGATGTAAAAAGATTAGCCAATGAAAAAGAACTGCCTGCAAGCCCATTTGCACCTTTCAAAGACCAACTTAAAATACTGCCACCATTATTTTTAATTTCTAAGCCAATTTGTTTTTGCTCGTTCATTTTTATATTGGCAGAGATGTTACCTGGATTGTGTACAAGCTGAGGAGCACTGGATGCACTAGCGGATAGATCGAACGAGCGAACCGAAAAACCGTTTTCATCTGTAAACACCATGGCGGATGACTCCCATGCACCTTCCTCTAATGGAGTAAAGTGAATCTGAGATGAGTGTTTTTCACCCGCAGCTAAGAGGATAGGTAGATCTAAATAATGTGAAAAAGCTGAGTTATTGAAAGATACACGGTTGACGGAGATTGGATTGAGCCCGGAATTAAACATTTCAATTACTCTCTCGGTCGAGTGACCAACAAAAACATCTCCATATTCCAGAGATACTGGACGGAAGACTAAGCCGCCTTCTTCGCTTAACCTTTCAGCGGAAACGGAAATTTGAAGACTTGGTGAGTCTGGATCATTGGAAGTAAGGTCAACAATTGTTGTTTCAAAATTTGAAGGCATTTGATTTGCACTTGCTTGGAGGGTGATTTCAACCGATGCCCCGGCTGGAACACTTCCATTATCAATATGTTCAAAAATTAACCATGGAACCTCGTTTCTGGGTTGTAACGAATAAACAAGATCACCGTCGCCGATGTTGTTGATAGTGATAATTTGTTCAAGGCTCGTACCTTCTTCCATTCCGAAATGTAATTCTTTTGGTTCGACAAAAATGTTCGGTGTAGTGATGACTTCAGCGACCAAAGGGATACTTAGATTAGAATCATTACTGGCATCGCTAAAAACGAGAAGGTTTGCTTTGTAAATACCTTCAGAGGGACCAAAGAAACTAACCGTTCCAGTTTGTGCCATATTAGGTTCTAAGACAAATGGGGTAGGTAGTGAGACAGCAAAGGCTAAGCCTTTTTCATTAGAGGAAGTAAGAGATAGCCCAGTAACGGTAGTATCAGTATTTCCTCGATTGCTTAAAATAAATTCCCTTTTAAGACTTTCTTCTTTCCCCACGGATCCAAAATCAAGCATAATGGGTGATACAGAAATAAGGTTTTCTTGGGGGGGCTCATTTGAGAGGGCTTTGTATATATTGAGACGACCACCAGTTAGGCATTTTTCTAGCAGTGAGTCCTCTGGGTCAACACTATCGAGCAATGCATTTTTTACTTGGGTTGATTTCCATTCAGGGTTTGCTGAAAGTAACAGAGCATAGGCACCTGCAACGTGGGGAGTAGCCATCGAGGTTCCTGAATAGCTAGCATAGGCATTACCGGGAATGGTACTGAGGATGTTTACACCTGGGGCAAATAGATCTACACTTGTTTTTCCATAGCATGAGAAATAAGCACTCTCCCCCAAATGATTATTTGCACCAACGGAAATCACATTTTCAGATTCATAGGATGCTGGGTAACTAGGATAGGTATCATTATCTCCAGCGTGATTGCCAGCTGCTGCAACAAAACCTATTCCAGCCGCTGATGCTTCATCAATTGTATCTTTCATCGAAGATGAGAAACCTCCGCCACCCCATGAATTAGAGGTTAAGTCAACTCCGATCTTGGTTCCATAGGCAATAGATTTAACACCGTCCGATAGATATCCTCCACCAGACCCGCCCAAAAATTTTATCCCTACCATTGAAACCTCCCAGTTCACACCCACCACGCCTTTTACGTTATCACCTACTGCTCCGATCGTTCCGGCACAATGAGTGCCATGAGAGTTGTCATCATGAGGGTTATTATCATTGTTATAAAAATCCCACCCGTGAATATCGTCGATGTATCCATTTTGGTCATCGTCAATTCCGTTTCCCGCAATTTCATTTGGATTGGTCCACATATTTGCAAAGAGATCCTCATGGTCTCTGTCTACACCCGTATCAATAATCCCTACTAAGATATCCCTACTTCCGGTTAATAAGTCCCAGGACTCTGGTGCATCTATATCTTTGTCATCAACGCCTCCAGTTTGACCAGTATTATGGAGCCCCCAAAGTTCAAGTAACCTTGGGTCATTGGGGTTTTTTATTGCATAGACAAAATAATCTGGCTCCACACTTGATACAAATTGATCCAAGTTTTCGAGGGCTTCCTTTTGGACAGCAATTTTATCCAATGAAAGAGAATCATTTATTGAGACTATAAAGCTCCCTTTACTAATCTCTTCTTCTACAGAGCAATCCATTCTAGCAAGTTGAGTTTTAAAATCCTCTTGGTTGATATTTGGCTTAACGCGGAGAATAAAATGAGAAGCAACTTGTGCTTCAACATGCTCAAGAACCTCATCTGGTTTGTCTAATGAATATACTTTTTCAGTAACCACCATTCTGGAATACTTTAAGTTTGTCTCAATTAAGGAGAGCCTGGTTGCTGGTTCATTTTCATTTTCGGGTTCAATTATTTTACTTTCCAAAATGCTGAGGGTAGTACCTTCAAGAATTTCCATTGCCCTGTTAGCAGGTTTATTTTCTGCAATTATTTCTTCTGCCAAATCTGTATGATTGATTGAGCCTAAATCAGTGAAATCTTCATTATCTTTAAAATATTTTTCTTCCTGCTGGGGCTCAGTTGTAATCTTCTCGGTCTTTACTAATGCTTTTTTGAGAGGCTCTTCAATGTTGGAAGCTGTTGCTTTCTCAGGAGTCTTAGCAATGTAAATCAGGGATGATAGAACAATTACGGTTAAGGGGATTAAGTATTTCTTCATAACAGATCGGGTTTTGTTGATATAAAT
>OMJS01000049.1 GCA_900299365.1 Opitutales bacterium | reverse complement strand
GTTCGACAAAAGCCACCGCCTCATCAGAAAAATCATCGGTCAAATATTTTCTTGGTGGAACGGGCTCATAGCCTTTTAGTAACCAAGTTCGATAACTTTCCATCTCATCGGTGGCATCCTGACTTCTACGAATCTTTAGCTTCTCCGGGAAATAAGTGTGTCCACCACCTAAGTGGCCATAGAACTCGTCAAATCCCCGCTTCATAGGGTGACTTGTGGGTATGTGAGCCCCTAAGTGCCACTTGCCAATGATTCCACAGTGGTATCCCGTTGTTTTAATTAATTCGGCAATGGTTTTTTCCTCCCGAGGCAATCCCATATCAGGATCGTTCGGTTGATACTGGGGATTTCGCTCGAAACCGAACCGTTGAGGATATCGGGAAGTTATGAAACCAGCCCGCGAGGGCCCGCATACCGGATATGTGACATACCCACTCGTACATGTTATTCCATTTCGGGCAATGGAATCGATATGAGGAGTCGGTATGTCCTTACTACCATTAAAGCCCACATCGGCGTAACCCAAGTCATCGCACATGATCACAATCATGTTGGGCTTGGCCAGAAGAGCCGTGGTCCAAGAAATAGAAAATAAAAAAAAGGATATATAATATGAATACATGATTAGATAATTGTCCTTCTTTAAAGAAATCCCGGAGTACGGATTATTTTTTCGTATTTTTATGAGCCTTTAATTCGGGCCATGATAGTCGACCATCTTTATTGGTGTCCGCTCGAGGATTTTTTTTAAAATAAAAGTCTTTCCATTGTTCATTCGTTATGGGTTTGGAAGTCCTGCCTTTGGGAATGATTGAAAGAAGTTTTTTTCGAAAATCAGATAGTCGATCCGAATATTCTGGATTAACTGCCAAGTTGTTCCATTCATGATCATCCTTAGCAGTATGGTATAGTTCCTCCTTACCATTCACATATCGTATGTAACGCCAGTCCTTAAATCGCAAAGAATAGCTTTGCTTTGCTGGGTCATAGAACTGAGCCCATTTGTACATAGCAGTAATGGCATAATCTGGCCCTTTCCACTTTCCATGCTTGGGATTTTCCAATAAGGGCCGGAGGGAAAAACCGTCTAGCGGATGCCCTTTATCATTTTTTTTGGTATCAGTTTTTAAGCCACATAGATCCACCAAGGTAGGAAACAAATCAATCAATGAAACCGGTTCATTGCATTCACCACCTTGAGTTGTTACTGCAGGAGCACGAACAATTAAGGGAACACGGGTGCTTTCCTGCCACAGTGAGTTTTTATAAAGGTAATCCTTTTCTCCATTTCCCCAGCCATGATCACTTGTAAAAATTACGATGGTGTCTTTGTCCAGACCGGTTTCTTTCAGGGTAGCAAGAATCTCTCCAATCAGATCGTCTACTGATGCCACGCTGGCTAAGTATGCTTGAATAAATTTCCTTAAGGCAAGTACACGATCTCCACCATAGGAAGCAACCAGACTATCAAACATTTTGGTACCACGATCGCCACCTCGGTCATCCTCATCTGAAGTTACTGTGTTCTTGTAGGTATCCTCGGCGTCACCTTTTTTGATTTTAGGCAACTTAATCTCATCAAGAGGGAATAGATCGAAGTATTTTTGGGGAACAATTAGTGGCGTATGTGGACGAACAAATCCAACTCCCATAAAAAATGGTTTAGAATTCTTGGAACTAGCCAATTCGCGAAGTCTGCGAGTCGCCCATTGGGCATTCAGTTCATCTCCGGTAGGGTCCCGGTTGGAGTCTGTTTCATATTTCATTGGACGCTGCTGTCTCCAACCACCCGTCCTCCATGAGTATGCTTGCCCAGTTTTTGAAGAAACTTTATGAGATACTTTTTCCAAAGGACCAAAGGTTCCATCAATAATGCCAAAATCATCCCTAAATGGGCTGGGAGTACCAAGATGAGGTAACTTATCAATTCCATCAAAAAGAAAGGGTCCGTAATCTGAGGGGTGCCCATACTCCTGCCACTCTCCTTTATCGTGATTATGCATGACCTTACCTGTACCCAAGGTCTGGTATCCGTGAGATGCAAAGAAGGTCATCATGGTGTGCGAATTTTTTAGCACCTCGTTTTCATTCCATGGTTCAAAACCGAAATGACCGGAATTGTGCGGATATATACCAGTGGCAAAACTTGCCCTTGATGGGTTACAAATGGGAATATTGCAATGTGCCTGTGTGAAGGAAACCCCACTATTTGCAAGCTTAGTTAAATTGGGAGTTTGGGTTTGAGGATGACCGTCCAATATCTCCACATAGTCGTTCAAATCGTCGCATACGATCAGTAACACATTGTTTTTTTTACCAGTTACCGCCGAGGTAGAAAGGAGTGACGCCAATAAAAAAAGAAGTGGGCTTTTCAAATTCATGCCAAAACATCTTTGATCACATGACCATGAACATTGGTTAACCGTCTTTCCAAACCATTGTGATAAAAACTGAGGCGCTCGTGGTCCAGCCCCATCAAGTGAAGAATGGTTGCATTAAAATCATAAATGGTGGCTTTATCTTCAACGCCTTTAAATCCGAAGCTATCACTCTCACCAAAACTGAAACCTTTCCTTACTCCAGCTCCAGCCAAAAAACAGGTGAAGGCATCAGGATTGTGATCCCGACCAGTTCCATTGCCCTGGAGAAAAGGCATCCTTCCAAACTCGGTACACCACACGACCAAAGTATTCTCAAGAAGTCCTCGGCTTTTTAAATCCTTAATCAAAGCAGCGGTTGGCTGGTCCATGATCTCCGCCTGCATGGCATGGGTCTTATGAATGTTACTGTGCGAATCCCAGTTTGTAATTCCATTACCACCAGATGAATCACTCCCGTTAAAGAGTTGAACAACACGAACACCTTTCTCAAGCAATCGTCGGGCGAGGATGCAGTTTTTGGCGTACTCCCTTTTTAGTTCTGTGCCCGAATCCAAACCGTAAAGCTTCTTCACAGAAGTCGGTTCGTTTGCTAAGTCCATAACTTCGGGGATGGATGTTTGCATTTTACCAGCCAGTTCATAGCTAGCGATCCGGGCAGCCAAGTTTGCATCTCCGGGATAGCGTTCCAAATGCTTTCCATTTAGTTTTTGGAGCAAACTGATCGTGCTCCTGTCATCTATCTGAGAATATGATACTGGTCTAGTTAAATTCGCTGGTGGTTGTTTCGCACTAAAATCAGTGCCCTGAAAAGCGGCAGGTAAAAAGGCACTCCCAAAATTGTTCTTTCCAGAGCGGGCAAGTCCGCGTGGATCATTAATTGCGACAAAGGCAGGAAGGTTCTCATTCTCAGAACCCAGTGCATAAGTCACCCAAGAACCAAAGGAAGGAAAGCCCTCCATAGTAAATCCGGTATTGAGAAAATTCTCCCCCTGAGGATGGGCACTCGTCTGGGTATGTAGGGCATGGAGGAAACAGAATTCATCAGACATATTCCCCAAATTAGGTACAAGATCGGAAACCATTTTTCCAGTCTGCCCACGGGGTTTAAAATCCCAAAAAGGCTTGGCAATATTTCCTGTTGGTCCCTCAAAAGTAACAGCCGGTAAACCCGGTGGTTTTTGACCATGATATTTTGCCAGATCGGGCTTGTAATCAAAGGTATCTACATGACTTACCGCACCCGGACAGAAAATGACCAGCACTTGTTTGGCCGGTGGCTCAAAGTGAGTTTTACGCGGGGCATAAGGATTGTCTGGATCAACCTCCGGGCGAATGGGGCTTTTTCCGGTAAAGCTTTTCGGATCGGTAGCTCCAAGAAGACCATCTAGAGAAAGTAAATTAGCCAAGCCTAGAGCACCAAGGGACAACCCTGTGCTTTTCATAAATGATCTGCGATTGAGAAGGGATTTTCCGATCGAAGAGATATGTTCTTCCTGATTGTTCATTTTAAATACTAGGGAATAAAAGCATATTCGTTTGAATTAATTAATGCCCGGCATACTATTTCCAGTCCATGTTCACGGGAAACTTCAAGAGCAGATGAGAGTTCCTGAGAATCAGGTTTACGGGAGAGTAAAAGTTCGAAGCATCTAGTAACTGCTGAAGCATCTTCACTATTGGCTTCGTTGAGTGCACGCTGAGCCAAATGTTTGGACTGTTGTACCACAAAGGGGCTGTTCATAAGATTGAGTGCCTGAAGAGGAGTGGTGGAAACGGGCCTTTTGTCACGGACTTGACCACAGTCGGGGAAGTCAAAGGCTGTAAAGATCTGATCATCCACCCGACGCATACGTTCCTGATAAATCATCCGCCTCCAGGTCTCCGGGCCAAAATTATTTACCACTTCCCATTGGGCATAATCCTTTTTAACATTATGTATCCGATAACTCCGTCCCCCCATTGTCCGGTCTAGTTTTCCTGAAGCGAGCAGGATACCATCCCGTATTACCTCTGCTTCCACCCTTCGGGGAGGATAGCGCCAAAGGTAAGTGGATCCCGCATCCTTTTCCATGCCGATATCAATGGGCTGGCTTGATCTTTTGAATGCCTCGGAAGTTACCAATAAGCGAATCAATGACTTTATCGACCACGGCGTTGACCCTTTTTGTTTGGGCATAGAAAACTCTGCAGCCAACCAATCGAGTAATTCGGGATGAGATGGAATAGCACCAGCCCGGCCAAAATCGCT
>OMJS01000048.1 GCA_900299365.1 Opitutales bacterium | reverse complement strand
TTGTCCGATATGCGGATGCCTAACATGAATGGTGCAGAAATGCTCGCTAAAATAAAACAGTTAGACAACGAAGTGGTGACGGTATTACTGACCGGACATACCGATTTTGAGTCTGCCATGGCTGCGGTAAATGAAGGTAATGTTTTTCGTATGCTTTCCAAGCCTTGTCCTCCAGAAACTTTAAAAAAAGTATTAAAAGATGCTATCGAGCAATACCACCTGATTACCAGTAAACGTATTTTACTTGATCAAACTCTGCGTGGTGCGGTCGATGCCCTTGCCCAATCCTTAGCTACTACTCAACCTTTGTTTTTTGGACGTGCTCAAAGAGTCAGGAGATTGGCGAATGGATTGGCTGAAGAAATGAAATTAAGGGAATCTTGGAGAGTAGATGTAGCCGTAATTTTTTCGCAACTCGCCTACTTATCTATCCCTTCACATCTTAGCGAAACAGTTTATCACCGAAAAGATTTAAGGGCGGAAATCAAGGCAATGATTAAGGATTTACCTGAAGAAACCCTCAAGATAGTAGATTTGATACCAGGGCTTGAAGATATTCGCGAAATCCTTCAACGGATGGAAGTCCAACCGAAATTCGAAATTGAGGATGGAACCGGAGTTCGAACCGCTGCATCGATTTTACGAGTCAGCCTAGATTACGATTATTATCACGAGCAAGGTCATGAAGATGCTCTGATTGTTAGAACTTTAAAGTCTAGAACGGATACTTATGATGAAAAGGTGGTAGAAGTGTTGGGCCAATTTCTGGATGCAGATGCGAGTAATTATGAATTGAGTGAAATTGAGCCTCGTAACTTAGCTGAAGGAATGAGATTAAGCGAGGATTTGCTCTTGGAGGGCTCAATGCTCATAGCCTCTGCTGGGGCGGATATCGACAGATCACTTCTCAAAATAATACGTAATTACATTGCCTGTTACTCTACATCTCCTTTTCCCGCTAGAATGAAAGTTATGATTCCTGTTGCTTAACCTGAAAAACAATAATCGAATATATTTTCGATTATGAAGGTAAAGACTTACATCGGATTACTATCGATTGGCAGTATAGGGGGGGCACTCATAGTTGGTATGTTTGGTTGGTGGATGTTGTCTGGCATTAACCAATCAAACCGTGAGCTTGAGCAGGAAAGTCGAAATTCAGGGAATTCTTCAAGCGAGTACCAAGATATTCATGCATTTTTGTCGACTACCCGTGGATGTTTTGAGGCGTTTGAAATTTATCCTCAAAATTTTTCGGGAATATACGGAGTGGTTCGAGACCGAATGGTTCTTGCCAAAGAAGGTCTGAATTTAATTTCAAACAAATATATAAGCAATTACCCAGATGCTACTCTCCGACCCTTGTCTGCAGGACTCAGGGAATTAGAAGATGCCATATCCAGCATGGAAAAATCATCAGTTTCCACCTCAAGAAACAAAATGGCTCTTCAGCAAGTTGCTGGAAAAGCGTATCAAGATGCCAGGGAGAATATTTCCCAACATCTCAACACATTGGAAGCCAATGCGGAACAGCGAATGTGGGAATCAAAGCAGGCGATGGAGAAAAAAATTGTGGCCTTAAGGGAAGAGGAAAGTGCCAATACCATACTTTTCTTTTTTGTAAGTGGATTATATCTAATCCTTGTTGGAACGCTTGCTATTATAACTTACAAGAGTTTTGCCAGTCCAATTCATAAACTTGAAGCTGCGGCCAAGAACTCGATCGATCGCAATAAGCCATTTACTTTGGCCGAATCTGGACCATATGAAATTCGTTCGGTTACCAAGCGTCTCAGGGGTCTCATCAATGGCTTGGAGGCAAGGGTTAAAAAGAGAACAGCTGCATTACAGCATAGCAATGAAAAACTTAAACTTGAAATGGAGCAACGTAAAGAGTTGGAAACTCAATTGGTTCATGCTCAGAAGATGGAAGCGGTTGGACAACTGGCTTCTGGAATCGCTCATGAAATTAATTCGCCGTCCCAATTTGCCAACGATAACATTCTCTTTCTTAAAGATTCAACAGATGGGTTTATTAAAAAATTAAACCAAGATCCCGACGCTCCTAACGATGGAGATATTGAATTCTTTAAAGAGAATGCACCGGAAGCAGTTGAGCAAGCAGCTGAAGGTATTTCAAGAATCACAACGATTGTAAAATCGATGAAAAATTTTGCCTACCGGGATGCGGAATCGGCAAAGCGAAATAATGATTTAAACCAGGCAATTCGGTCCACTGTGGTGGTGGCAACCAATGAATGGAAATATCATGCAGAACTCGACCTCAGCCTGCAAGAGGATCTACCCTTGGTTCCTTGCAATATAGGGGAGATCAACCAAGTTGTCTTAAATTTGATTGTTAATGGTGCTCACGCAATTCGTGATCGAATTACCGAGGGACAAAAAGGAAATCTGGTCGTATCAACCCGTCATTATCCTGATGCACAATGTGTAATTATAGCAATTGCAGATAATGGAGGAGGGATACCTGCGAAAGTACAGGCACGAATATTTGAACCCTTTTTTACGACCAAAGAAGTAGGAGTTGGAACAGGGCAAGGCTTGGCCATTGCTCACAATGTAATTGTCAAGTCTCACCAGGGTCAAATTTGGTTTGATAGCAAGGAAGGAGTAGGAACCACCTTTTACATCAAATTACCTATGACTCAGGCAAATATGGAACAGTGATCAACCGCCCCCAATCCACGGTCTGGGTTATTTTACCCAAGCTTTGTATTATCTTTTTTTATCTTTTTACTTACGGGTGCGAAGAGAAGACCTCCCTGCATAATCTTACCAAAGAAGAAGGCTTAAAATTTTTTGAAAGAAAAGATACTGTTGAAGTCAATATACCTGCTCTTAATAAATTGGCTAAAGAAGAAAGCTTGTCTTTGATCAATGCAGGAGAATTTTTCATGGGTAGTCCAGAGGGTGAAGCGGGTAGAAGTCCGGATGAGATAAGAAACCGAGTCCAAATCTCTCAGCCTTTTTGGATCAAAAAATTTGAGGTTACTCAGGAAGAGTGGAACGCTTTTGTTCCGAATAATCAAAAGAAAGGAAGTCGAATTTTTTATTTGGACAAGAATATACTGTCAGCAATATGTGGCTCTTCAGGGTATACAGGTGGTCATTTTACTATTTCGAAGTTTAGGGGTAATGATGGCTTCGATATTTACATAGAGGAGGCAGTGAATAAGCCAAAACTTGGCTTTTGGACGAGAGAGA
>OMJS01000047.1 GCA_900299365.1 Opitutales bacterium | reverse complement strand
CTCATGGTAAAATTTTTCGGTTAAATATTAGGACTGAGCAGCAAGTTTGACCACTTTTTCGGCGGCGTCTGCTAAGGAGTCTGCTGGTTCCAAGGCAAGCCCACTATCGGCAAGAATTTTTTTACCCTGCTCTACATTTGTTCCTTCCAGTCGTACAACGAGAGGAACCTTCATTTCCAGTTTTCTGGCGGCATTGACAATACCAGTGGCAATCACATCACACTTCATAATACCTCCGAAAATATTGACGAGAATTGCTTTCACTGCGTCATCTGAGACCAAAATTCGGAATGCATTTTCCACCTGTTCCTCATTGGCTCCGCCTCCAACATCTAGAAAGTTGGCTGGTGAACCACCGTAGTGCTTGATGATATCCATGGTGGCCATGGCCAGACCTGCTCCATTTACCATGCATGCAACATTTCCATCCAGGGCAATATAATTGAGATCAAACTTGGAGGCCTCCACCTCCTTTGGATCCTCTTCTGACAAGTCCCTCAGTTCTACCACATCTGGATGCCGAAATAGTGCATTGGCGTCGAAATTAACTTTTGCATCCAAAGCGAGGACATCACCAGCAGGAGTGAGCACAAGTGGATTAACCTCAACTTGCGAACAATCTTTGTTCCAGAAAAAATGATACAACTTGGTAACTAGTTTGACGCACTGTTTAAAAGAATCTCCTTTTAATCCCAAAGCAAACGCTACTTGGCGTGCCTGATAGGGCCGGATACCCAGAGCTGGATCAATTAAGATCTTAGCGATTTTCTCAGGAGAAGATTCCGCTACTTCTTCGATATCCATACCGCCTTCGGTGGATGCAATGATTACTGGCTTGGAGGTAGCACGATCCATCAATATTGCCAGATAAAACTCTTTATCAATATCCGAGCATTCTGTGAAGTAGATTGTGCCAACTTCTTTGCCTTCTTCTCCCGTCTGTTTGGTAACCAAGATATTTCCCAGCATATTTTGGGCTTTTTCCTGGGCCTCAGCTGGTGAAGATACCACATGAACTCCGCCCTGAAAACCGTTTGTAAAGGTACCTTTTCCCCGGCCACCGGCATGGATTTGTGCCTTTACCACGACCGCTTGGTCAGCAGGAAAGAAAGAGAGTGCAGTATCGAATTGATCGGCAGATTGTGCAACCGTGCCCTTTGGCACGGTTACTCCGGCTTCTTCGAATAATTGTTTTGCTTGGTATTCGTGTATATTCATGGGAATAAAGGGTTCGAGATTGTCACGGTTCTTTTTTCATTCAAGCCTTTTCCCTGTTCCAATAAAAATACTCGCAAAATCATGCATTTGAACATTGCCCGACTGCTGTAATATGAAAAAATGAAGGCATGAGAAAATTTGTACTGTTGTGCTTTCTTCCCTTCTTCCACCTTCTTGCCGATTGGCCTCAATATCATGGACCATTTTTCGACAAATCCACCAAAAACCCATTGCCCATTAATCCGGGCTCAATAACTGAAGATAACATTATTTGGAAGTGCCCAACTCCATTGGGGTTTAGTTCTTTCTCAACCTCCTCAGACCGTGCCTTTACTCTGGTTGCAGAAGAAGACGAAGATGGATTACTTAGAGAAATCTGCATTGCACTCGATTTGTCGACCGGTCAAAGAATTTGGCATAAGCAATTAAGCCTTGCGTCTTACGGTCACGGTGGCGGAAATGCAGGTACCCAGGAAAATTCCGGTGGTGATGGTCCCCGTTCTACCCCATCAGTTCATCAAGGCCTTGTGTTTATTTACGATTCGGCAATGGCCCTTCATTGCCTGTCCTCCGATACAGGTAAACAAATTTGGAAAATTGATGTAATCAAGGAACATGAGGGCAGAAATATAACCTGGAAAAATGCATCCTCTCCTCTCTTGATAAACGACTTGGTCATTATCTGTGGAGGCGGGTCAGGACAGAGCTTGATTGGAGTTGAACAAAAGACGGGGAAAGTCCGCTGGGAAAATGGTGATGAAACCCTCACCCATGCCACACCAGCGTACGCAAGCATACATGGACAAGAACAGGTACTTTTTCTATGCCGTTCAGGATTAATTTCCATAGATCCGCAAACAGGGAAAAAATTATGGACTCAGGAATTTCCATTCAAGGTTTCAACTGCATCTTCCCCAGTGGTGGCAAATGATTTAGTCTTTTGCTCAGCTGGTTATGGAGTAGGTGCTGCGGTTTTTAGAATTTCCCAAAAGGGCGGTTCTTGGGAAAGTAAAATGCTTTGGCGCAAAAGAAATGAACTCATGAATCATTGGAGCACGCCTTTATACTATCGGGGACATATTTATGGAATTTTTGGATTTAAAGAATATGGCAAAGCACCCCTGCAATGTATTGATCTAGCTACAGGAACAATTCAGTGGAGCAAGAAAGGTTTTGGGCAGGGAAATTTAATACGATCAGGTGATACTTTGTTAGCGTTATCAGATGATGGTCAACTCGTAACAGTATCTGCAACGCCCAGAGCATATCATGAGTTAGGCAGAATGAAATTTTTAGATGGAAAATGTTGGAGTACTCCCACTTTGAACAAAAATTACCTCCTTTCCCGAAGCACCAAAGAAGGAGGGTGTATTTTACTTAAAAAGTAATGACCTTTCTCCCGCTTTGTGGAGAACTATCCGAAATTTGTTTCATTCTCTATTGGTAAAACTTAACGATTCGTAGCTCAATCTACTTGAACTCTGCACTCAAGACATAGATGCCGCTGATTTAAGTCCAGTCGACCTGATACTAAAAATCTCCGTTCTTTAAGGATAAAAAGAGGGTCTCTTATAAAGTCATCTGAATAAATCGATTCTATCGCCAGACATCACGGATCACCCGCTCAATTCCAAACTCATCCCGGGATACCTCCATGAACCGGATGATTCCTGGACAAATCATGCCGCATTCTAAAAATTCTACCCAGCTTAATTTGTGCTCTTTGGAAATAATGTAGTAGATTCTACAACCACTCCTAAAAACATGGGTGTGCGTAAGCTCGTCCTCAATAATTTGATTAATCGAATCT
>OMJS01000046.1 GCA_900299365.1 Opitutales bacterium | reverse complement strand
GACTTTGCAGGCGTTTGCGTGAATAAACTTTGAAAGTGCACAACCCTTTGTAATTAAAAAAATATCCTCAATGTCAAAATGGAATCTATGCTGGATTGATGAAAGATTCTTTTAAAAAAGATTTGAATTCCCTGGAGCATAATAACGAATGTATATTACGAATTTTGAATTTCTTGTGAATGAAATCTGAGCGGTTATTGAAAATTTCAAAAGACATCCTATTCATTTTGTTTGAGCACATTTTTTTAAATAAGACATTGACATCATTATAAAAGTCCTTTAACTTTACTCCTTTCAAAAAAAAATGCTTGTTCCTTCCGTGAAGCCAACCCGATCCAGTTAAAATTAAATTTAGATGTCTTCCAGCGAAGCCTTTGTCCAGTTCAAAAACGTCCAAAAGAGTTATGACGGAGAAACGCTGGTGGTCAAGAACCTCAATCTTGACATTCAAGAAGGAGAATTCCTGACCATGCTGGGCCCTTCCGGGTCCGGGAAAACCACCTGCTTGTTGATGCTTGCCGGATTCGAAACGTCAACCCATGGAGAAATCATTCTCAACGGTAAGCCGATCAACAATGTCCCTCCGCATAAACGGAACATCGGCATGGTTTTCCAAAATTACGCCCTTTTCCCCCACATGACGGTCAAGGAAAATTTGGCTTTTCCGTTGAAAGTCAGGAAATTGCCGAATTCAGAAATCGAATCCAAAATCAAGAGGGCTTTGGGCATGGTGCAGTTGGAGGGATTTCAAAATCGCCGTCCGATGCAGCTTTCGGGAGGGCAACAACAACGTGTCGCAGTGGCAAGAGCATTGGTCTTCGAACCCAGCCTGGTCTTGATGGACGAACCCCTTGGGGCATTGGACAAGCAACTGCGCGAGCAGATGCAGTATGAAATCAAGCATATCCATGAAAATCTTGGGGTCACCATCGTTTACGTCACCCACGATCAGAGTGAAGCGCTCACCATGTCCAACCGAATTGCGGTATTCAATGATGGAATCATCCAGCAGTTGGCCAGTCCGGAACAGCTCTATGAAGCACCGGAAAATGCGTTTGTTGCGCAATTCATCGGAGAGAATAATACCCTTCGGGGGAAAGTCAGTGACATGAATGGCACCACCTGCAAGGTCACCCTTGAAAATGGACAATCCGTAGATGCTCTTGCGGTCAATGTGGATTCGGTAGGAGCTGAAACCTCAATATCTTTGAGGCCGGAAAGGGTCTTCATCAACCCGAAAAAGAACTCATGCAAGAATCTGGTGGAAGCACAGGTTCTGGAATTGATCTATCTGGGAGATCATATTCGCTCCCGGGTCAATGTATGCGGCCATGATGACTTCATCATCAAGGTCCCAAATTCCGCAGATCATACCCAACTCAAACCGGGAGATTCGGTTCAGGTTGGTTGGCATGTGGAAGACGCACGTGCATTGGATATGCATGCTGCTTAATCAAAGCCGGCTCAGTATGGAATTCCCTATGCTGTCCGGGAACCTTTCAAAGAATGAGGAGATATGAATTCATTCATCCCTAAAAGCATTGCTGCCCTGACCGGGTTTGCAATGATCCTGGGACTGGCTCTGCCGGTCTCTGCAGTTGAACTGGTCGTCGTATCCTGGGGCGGTGCTTACACCGCAAGTCAGCAGAAGGCCTACCATGATCCCTACATGAAAATGAATCCTGGTGTGAAGATCATCAATGATGACTCCGCAGGAGATGGAGTGGCAAAACTTCGAGCTATGGACCAGGCAGGTAATGTCACCTGGGATCTTCTTGATGCGGTTGCTGCCGACGCAATGAGACTTTGTGATGAAGGACTGGTTGAAGTCATCAGTCATGACTTACTCCTTCCTCCTGCTCCTGATGGAACACCTGCTTCAGAAGATTTTGGTGACCTGATCGTCTCCGAGTGCTTCATTCCCCAAATTGTGTATTCCACCACCTTTGGTTATCGCAAAGACCTAGTCTCTAAACCAATGACCAGTGTCTGTGATGTTTTCGACCTGAAAACTTTTCCTGGGAAACGTTCCTTACAAAAACGTCCTATTGACAATATGGAGTGGGCGTTGATGTGCGACGGTGTTGATCCATCCAATGTTTATGATGTTTTGAGTACCGACGCCGGTATCAAGCAAGCCTTTGCCAAATTGGACACCATTAAGGATCAAGTGATCTGGTGGACTGCAGGAGCACAGACTCCTCAGTTATTGGCTGACGGAGAAGTTGTTGTTGGTTCTACCTACAACGGACGTCTTTTCAGCATGATTGCTGAGGACAATCAGCCTGTTGCCATGCTTTGGGATTGGCAGGTCTTTGACCTGGATGGTTGGGTCATCCCAAAAGGAAGTAAGAACAAGCATGAAGTTTTGAAGTTTGTTCAGTTTGCAACGGATACTCAGAGATTAGCTGACCAAGCAAAATACATCTCCTACGGGCCTGCAAGAAACTCCTCCGCACCATTGGTAGGAAAACATGCAACTTTAGGAATTGATATGGCGCCTCATATGCCGACTGATCCTAATAATTCAAAAAACACCCTTTTGCAAAACTATAACTGGTGGGCTGATAACCGCGATGATCTTGATACCAAGTTCAACGCCTGGCTTGCGCAGTAGTTGAATCAGATTCGGGGGATTCATTTTCCCCCGTTTCTCTAACCCACCTTTAATATACCTATCTTTTTCTCAGATTTTCATGGAGCAACTGCTAACTGCTGATGGAATTCCCCTAAAAGTCAGTCTTAAAAAAGCCTACCGTAGAGAAAAATTAAGTGCTTTTTTGTTAGTAGCGCCTTTACTCCTGTTCATCGTTGTTACGTTTCTTATTCCGATTGTAGACATGTTGATGCTCTCTGTGGATAACTCCATTGTCCCAGAGATCCTTCCAAGAACGACCAAAAACATTCAAACATGGGATCCCCATTCAGGAGAATTACCTGGAGAAGAGATTTTTGAAGCTTTTGTAAAAGATCTGAAAGAAGCAAAAAAGAATCGGACCCATACCCGTGTGGGTCAAAGACTCAACTATGAAAGTTCAGGACTTTCTAGTCTTTTTCGAAGTTCAGGCAGGAAAATCAAACGCATCAGGCGAGCTCCTTTTAAAGCGGCACTGATTAAAATAGATAAACGTTGGGGAGAACTGAAGACTTGGCAAATCCTCCATCAATTTTCGACTCCATACACGCCAGCTTATTACTTCGCAGCAACAGATACTAAACTCAAAAGTTCTGGAGAATTTGTCATTCTTCCTGATGAAGAAAGAATTTACAGCAAATTATTTCTCAGAACGATGCTCATGAGTGCACTAATTACTGGGCTGACTTTATTGATAGGATTTCCTGTTGCCTATTTATTAGCAATCTTACCGACTAAAATAGGAAATCTGCTCATCATATTGGTTTTGCTTCCATTTTGGACATCCTTGCTCGTCAGAACATGTTCCTGGATAGCATTGCTCCAACAGCATGGAGTGATCAATGACACTCTAGTTTCACTCGGGTTGTTGGGAGAAGATGAACGGATTGCTATGATTCATAATGCAACTGGAACGGTGATCGCCATGACTCATATTCTCCTTCCGTTTATGATTCTTCCGTTATATTCGGTAATGAAGACCATCCCGAAATCATTTGTCCGGGCTGCGGTTTCATTGGGGGCT
>OMJS01000045.1 GCA_900299365.1 Opitutales bacterium | reverse complement strand
TATGTTGGGTGTGGAAACATTCACTCCAGTATTAAATGCCCCTGAAGTTGCCATCCTTGGAGTGGGGGGCATCGTGCTTAAGCCGAAACGCACAGATACTGAGGAAGTGAAATATGTTGATACTTTGCCGCTTAGTCTGACCATCGATCACCAGGCAGTCGATGGTGCACCAGCTGCCCGTTTTCTCCAAACCTTGGTCGAGCGATTGGAGAATAATCCCGGTGCCTAAAACTATAAATTTACTAAACCTCTAAAACTAGACAGTTCCAAAAAAGAAGAAATGAAATACGATTTTGCCGTTATCGGAGCCGGACCCGCTGGGTACGTTGCTGCCAAGAAAGCCGCTGGTGCGGGTCTTAAGACCTTGCTGGTGGAAAAGAAAAAGCTGGGAGGTGTATGCCTTAACGAAGGTTGCGTGCCAAGTAAGACCTTACTACAAGCCGCTAAGACCTACCATCATGCCAAGCATGGTTCCGTCTATGGGGTGAGTGTGGAAGGACTGAGCTTCGACTTCCCTCAAGCCCATGCCCACAAGAATGGAGTGATGGACAAGATGAGAGATGGAATTGCCGGTCTGATGAAAAAATACAAGGTCGATGTGGTCGAGGGGGAGGCAGTACTTCAACAAAACCGCAAGATCGTTATCAATGGAGAAGAGCATGAGGCCGACAATATTTTAATCTGCACTGGTTCTTCGCCTGCGGTTCCTCCAATTCCCGGGATCGATCAGGACCATGTGGTGGATTCGACCGGAATTTTAAACCGTGAATCCTTACCCAAGCGATTAATCGTAGTCGGTGGTGGGGTGATCGGGTGTGAATTTGCCTGCATGTATGCATCGGTCGATGTGCCGGTCACTGTGCTCGAAGCAATGCCCGAGATCTGCCCGAACCTGGATGCGGAAATATCTGCCACCTTGCGTACCGAATTGGAGAAGAAGGGTGTGGACTTTCAACTTGGGTCCAAGGTCGAGGAGATTGGGGAATCCACAGTTACTTATAACGATGGATCTGGGAGCAAAGAAATCGAGGGTGATCTTGTTCTGGTGGCAACTGGTCGCCGGCCCAATGTTACTGATCTAGGCTTTGAAGACATCGGGCTGGAATTTTCTCCGCGGGGAATCAAAGTGGATGACAAAGGAGCTACCAACTTACCGGGCGTCTGGGCAGCAGGTGATGTAACCGGGCGTGCTTGGTTAGCTCATGCGGCCAGCCGGATGGCCGAAGTGGTGGTCAATAATATCACCGGTCGAACCGACCGTATGCGCTACGATGCGATGCCAGCGGTTGTTTATACAAGCCCGGAAGTTGCGGTAGTTGGATTGACTAAGGAGGAAGCAGAAGAGCGCGGGATAAAGACCCGCTCAGGCCGCATTCCTATGGCAATCAATGCCCGTTATATTGCGGAAAACCCAGAAGAGTCCGGTCTGTGCAAGGTGGTTCTGGAAAAAGAAACTAATCGCTTGATCGGTGTCCACATGGTCGGGGGTGCCTGTTCCGAAATGATCTTTGGTGCCACTGCAATGCTGGAGACAGAATTACGGGAAGAAGAGATCGAAGAGATTGTATTTCCACACCCGACCACATCCGAAATCATCAAGGATGTATTCATGGCGGTCCGCTAATTCACTATCGAATCAAATTTTAATCAATAATCCTTTAACAACCATTCGTCATGCCTAAGTCACAAATCGTCGAGCCCGCCAAGGAACGTAAAGCGGGTACCATTCCTTTCAAGGAAGTACCTCTTAACCAATACAAGAATGATATAAAGAACGAAGTAGAAACCTACGGGGTGGAAGCTTTGATCGGAATCTATGAAGATATGCTGCTCATCCGTGAGTTTGAAAGTATGCT
Organism: Opitutales bacterium; assembly: GCA_900299365.1. Taxonomy (GTDB): domain Bacteria; phylum Verrucomicrobiota; class Verrucomicrobiia; order Opitutales; family Seribacteraceae; genus Chordibacter. Next base: position 3,620 of record OMJS01000045.1, on the reverse strand, counting down.
CCAGAGTATCAAGACCCAAGGATCTTACGAAGGAATCGAGTATGATCACAAGGGACCTGCTCACTTGTCCATCGGTCAGGAAGCCTCCGCAGTTGGGCAGGCATTTCTCCTGGGAGTTGATGATCATATCCTTGGTTCCCACCGTTCACACGGGGAAATTCTGGCCAAGGGAATGTCTTCCATTCGTAAGCTCGATGAGGATACCCTGATGGAAGTGATGAAAAACTTTCTTGGTGGTGATTGTTTCCGGGTGGTCGAAAAAGAAGGAGCGGAAAACATCAAGGATCTTGCCCGCAATTTTCTTCTCTATGGTGCTCTGGCCGAAGTATTTGGTCGGGCAAATGGATTTAATCGTGGATTGGGCGGATCGATGCACGCCTTTTTTACCCCATTTGGAATTCTTCCTAACAATGCGATTGTGGGTGGTTCTGCCGATATTGCCATGGGTGCCTCTCTATTTAAGAAGTGCAACCGTAAGCCAGGCATTGTCATTTCCAATGTCGGAGACGCCTCTATGGGATGCGGCCCAACCTGGGAAGCGATGAACTTTGCCTCCATGCGTCAGTTCCATGAATTATGGGATGATTCGATGAAGGGTGGTCTGCCTATCATCTTTAACTTCATGAATAATTTCTACGGGATGGGCGGACAAACTGCCGGTGAAACCATGGCATTTGATTTTCTTGCCCGGGTAGGGGCAGGGGTAAATCCAGACTCTATGCACGCTGAGCGGGTAGATGGATACAACCCACTGGCGGTAGCCGATGCCATTAAACGTAAAAAAGCAACTCTTGAACAGGGCGATGGACCTGTGCTTTTGGAAACCATTACTTATCGTTACTCCGGTCATTCCCCTTCGGATGCATCCTCATACCGGATCAAGGAAGAGATCGAAGCTTGGCAAGCAATTGACCCGCTTGAAGCTTACGCCAAAGAAATTATGGATGCCGGACTGATCACCAGTGATCAGGTAGATCAACGAAAAGCAGATACTACCAAGGCGATGGCTCAGGCATGCCGTTTGGCCTCCAGCCTGGAAATCTCTCCCCGTTTACCTTCCGAAAAGATCGCCGGATTGATGTTCTCCAAACGCAAGGTGGAGAATTACGATCCTTCCCGCTCACCAGAACTGATATTGCCCGCAGCGGAAAACCCCCGGGTTCAGGCACTAGCAAAGAAGTCACGAGCGGGTATCATCGATGGTAAGCCAGTTTCCAAAAATAAAGTCTATCAATACCGGGACGCTATCTTTGAGGCTGCATTCCACCGCTTTCAGAACGACTCCACCCTCGTTGCTTACGGGGAGGAAAATCGCGATTGGGGAGGTGCGTTTGCTTGCTATCGTGGATTGACTGAATCACTTCCTTATCACCGTCTATTCAATTCTCCGATTTCTGAGGCCGCTATTGTAGGCTCAGCGGTAGGGTACGCCTTGTCAGGTGGTCGTGCTCTGGTCGAATTGATGTATTGTGACTTCATGGGTCGTGCAGGTGATGAAATTTTTAACCAGTTGGCCAAGTGGCAGAGCATGTCTGCCTGTGTGTTGGAAATGCCGGTGGTGCTACGTGTATCCGTGGGTTCAAAATATGGAGCTCAGCATTCGCAGGACTGGTGTGCGATCTGTAACCATATTCCCGGATTACAGGTGGTATTCCCATCCACTCCCTATGATGCCAAGGGTATGCTCAACACCGCCCTCGCCGGTAGTGACCCGGTGGTCTTCTTCGAAAGCCAGCGCCTCTACGATATCGGTGAACTTTTTGAAAAGGAAGTCCCCGAGGGATACTACGAAGTTCCTTTCGGACCTCCTGCTCAGCGCCGAGTGGGTAATGATGTAACTATTATTACGGTAGGTGCTACCATGTACCGTGCCTTGGAAGCAGCTGATATTTTGGAACAGAAATATGGTGTAACCGCGGATGTATTTGATTGCCGCTCTATTACTCCTTTGGATTATGAACCATTGGTCGAGTCTGTTCGTAAGACTGGCAAAGTATTGCTTTCATCGGATGCGTGTGAACGTGGTTCTGTGATGCAGGACATCGCTTCCAATTTGAGCCAGCTTGCTTTTGATGAATTAGATGCACCACCAGTAGTGGTGGGTTCACGTAACTGGATTACTCCATGTGCAGAGGTTGAAGAGGATTTCTTCCCGCAACCTGAGTGGATGATTGATGCGATTCATCAAAACATCATGCCGCTTTCCGGGCATGTGATGACCACTAATCCGACCACCGGAGAATTGATCAAGCGTTACAAGGAAGGCGTGTAAAGCTAATAGGATACGTATTTTTATGAGTTTACTAAATAAACATTCAGATAAGGTAGATACCTTTGTGGGCGTTTGTCACCACCTTGCCGAGAAGCATTATGTTACCGGACATGGTGGTAACCTAGCGTGGAAGTTGGAAGATGATGTCATACTTATCACTCCAACCAAGCATAACAAGGGAGATGTGAATCGGGAAAATGTGGTCTTCATTAATCACGCCGGAGAAACCATTGAGGGGACAGTCAAGCCAACTGGGGAGACCCCTATGTATGTGAATTTCTTCCGTGAGCGTCCTGATGTACAGGCGGTGCTCCATTGCCACCCGCCCCATCTTAATGCGTTTGCCATTTCGGACTCTAAGAACTACCACATGCGCCCCTTATTTCCTGAGACCATCACCGAGGTGGGCCCGGTCCCAGTGGTTCCTTACGGAGAGCCATTGACTCAAAAATTGGCGGATAATTTCCTGCCTTTTTTACCGAAGTACAATGGGTTTCTTATGGAAAATCATGGCTATGTTTTCCTAACTCCATGGGATATTAAATGGGCACAGATGTGTACGGACTTGTTGGAAATGACCGCCCTGCACATTATTCATGCCCGCAGTTTGGGAGGTAATATAAAAGAAATTGGGTATGAAGATCTCCGCGATATGGGAAATATTATGAGTACCCGTGGTCTTCCTTTACCGGGTGCACCTGGTCAATGGAATAGCTTGGAAGAAATGTATTATCCGGAAGGTCCACCTACATCCTAACTCTATAAAAATATACTTTATGCCTACCACCAAGATCGAACGTGCCCGGGAACTCGCTGAGCGTGCCCGGTCTTCTCACCACGGTGTATATTTGACCGGACCAAATCAGGTAGAAGTTCTCGAAGATGAACTACCCTCCGATTCTCTAAATGGACAAAATTTTCTTTTGGCCAGTTTTGGGAACTGTCGATGTGCATCCGATGCCAAAGCAATTCGTCAATTTGATGCTCATGCCCGGGTACCATCTGGCACCGACCGGATTGCCCTTGGTCATGAGACCTTGCAACTCGTCTTGGAAGCCCCGGATGGTTCGAATGTAAAGCCCGGAGATGTAGTTGTAGTTACTCCCGGTCATGCGACTGAACCAATTGATCCGCTTACTTTTGAGCCCAGTGATTCCGGTGTGCTTTCGGCCCTAGGTTACTCCTACCGTTACCTTGGTGGTTTGCGTCAGTTCAATTTTGTGCCTGGTGGAGCACCTGCCTATGTAAAATCTCAGGGATTTGGAAACTTTTTTAACTCTGTTCAGCCTGCGGATGATACCAGCTTGGTTACTCTGGCTCATGCCGAGCCATTTGCATGTAATTATGG
>OMJS01000044.1 GCA_900299365.1 Opitutales bacterium | reverse complement strand
GCAGATGGATTTACCCAGAGGCTGAAGGAAAATAGATTGCTCGAATAGGATGATTGATACGGCACTTCAATATAATCATCCGTCCCATCAAAAGAAAAAGCACTGTTAGCCATGCCCCATCGATTCGGAACAGAACTAGCCCCATGAATGGTCCCAGTGGCCCCAGAGACAAGATCTGAGGCATTTCCGTCTAAGGGAAAATAGGCGACCAGGCCATTGTTTAAATTGCCAAGTAGAGTTGAGGCATTAGCCAACAGCACAAAAATTGCCAGTGTTCTTATTTGTGAAACCTTTAAAGCAGAGAACATACAGCAGGTATTTTAAAAATATATTAGGATCATGACAAAAGTATTCTATAAATATCATTAGCATAGATGATAAAAAAGATACTTAAATCTGAATTCAAATAACATCCTCTTAACTAGAAGGTTGCAAAATTACTAAAAATTTCAGTAACTGTTCACTTCTCTCGATGCCCGGATGGCGGAATTGGTAGACGCGCTGGATTCAAAATCCAGTTCCCGCGAGGGAGTGAGGGTTCGACCCCCTCTCCGGGTACCATCTTTGAACACTGCTTAACTCTTTACATGGATGCATTGATCCGCAGAGGACGAGAGTCCGATTTGCCCGCCCTGCGGGACATTCTAAATCACTACATTCTTAACACTGTGGTGACTTTCGAAATGGTGGAATTATCTTTGGAAAACCGAAAGACTTGGTTTACCCAGTTTTCCGAGAAGGGACGTTATCAGTTGTTTGTTGCAGAAGAGGCAGAAAAAGTCATCGGATATGCCGCAAGCCTACGCTTTCACCAAAGGCCTGCTTATGCTCCCTCCGTAATGAGCAGCATCTATCTAAACCCCAAGCATACCGGAAAAGGAATTGGAGAGAAACTGTATGCAGAATTAATAGACAACCTAAGGAACACCGAGGAAGTTCATCGGATATACGGTCTCGTGGTTTTACCCAACCCAGGTTCCGAAAACCTTCATGAAAAAATGGGATTTCAGGTAGCCGGGCTTCTCCACGAGGGTGGTTACAAATTTGGCAAGTATCACGATGTCCGTATGTACGAACATCGCTTAGAGAAGTAAGCCCACTCTCAGATCAAAGATACTGCTGACTCTCAATCCAAATGACGAGGGAGAGAATACAAAGAAGAGCCCCTCCTGCCAAAATCCAGGGAAATGGTCCTGTTGACTTTTCCATAAATTCAAATCCACATTTTTTACATTTCATATCTTCCCGCTTCCTTTTTGCATCGCAAAACGGACAAGCGTCATAACCAATGCAATTCCCCAACCTGAGAAGAAAGATAAAAAGGAATGGGCAGAATAGAAGAAACCAGACAAGACTTATTAAGTGCATTAGACTGACTCCCTAGTTGCTAGCATTTTCGGAAAAGCTGTATCGTAAATAGACAAAAAGTCCTTGAGAAAGAAGCATCGCCAGGAAGACTCCACCCATAGCTGCAGCTACCCGCAAGCCCACTGACTCGGGGTTATCCAGGTTGCTCATCGTACATATAAGACTGAGAATGACGGCCATGCCACCTCCTGCTGCGGCATAGCCCCTGGCATTATCGGATATTTGGCAATACTCGCGATTGGGAACCGGTTTTCGGATAAGGGCAAGTAATGCCTTCGGCAGGTAGGCTAGAAATTTTGAGCGATGGGTGCACAAAAGTCCAAAAAATATAGTGCCTACTACGATGATCATTTCGGCTGGATGGACAAGGGTTATTACATTTCCCCCGGCAACCACAAATCCGAAAAATACAGCCGCAAAAAAGCCAATAATTCCGAAAACGCGGAGAAAGGAATCTGTCAGATCAAAGGTATTATTATATTTTTTCATTCATAATTATACCTTATATAAATGATAACTTCAAATTATTTTATGTATTTATTTATATATACTAATTTAAGACTCAAGGTCTAGCCAATTTAGTATGTTCGTTAAATTGAAATCAGCTAGGCAAGAGATCGCTTACCAATTCACGCTCTTCGGCAAGTTCATTAACCGAGGCATCGATCTTTTCCCGGGCAAATTCATTGATAGGTAAATCCTGTACTATTTCCCAGTTCTGACCGTCTGAACGGATGGGGAAAGAAGTAATCAAACCCTCCTTGGTGCCATAACTACCATCGGAAGCAACACACACACTGTTCCAATCTCCTTCCGGAGTTGGAGTGGTAAGAGACTTTACGGTATCGATCGCCGCATTGGCTGCAGAGGCAGCCGAAGATGCACCCCGTGCCTGAATGATCGCTGCTCCGCGTTGCTGCACGGTTGGAATAAAGTCTACATGTGCCCAGGTGTCATCCGAAATGACTTCAGGGGCTGAAACACCACCAATTTTCGCATTGTAGTAGTCTGGGTACTGGGTAGCTGAATGATTGCCCCAGATGGTGACATTAGAAACTTCAGACACCTGTTTGCCTGCCTTGGCTGCGAGCTGGGCGGCAGCCCGGTTTTCGTCCAGGCGGGTCATGGCAAACCAACGGTCTCGAGGAACATCCGGTGCGTTATTCATCGCAATCAAACAGTTGGTATTGCAGGGATTACCCACCACAAGCACGCGTACATCCGAGGCAGCATTCTTCGCAATTGCCTGCCCCTGGCCGGTAAAAATCTTTCCGTTGATTCCGAGAAGGTCTCCCCGTTCCATTCCCGCTTTTCTGGGAACACTGCCCACAAGCAAAGCCCAGTTAGCCCCATCAAACCCTTCGTTCAAATCGCTGGTAGGTCGGATATCTTTGAGCAAGGGGAAGGCACAGTCATCAAGTTCCATACAGACGCCCTCGAGGGCTTTCATGCCGGGCTCGATCTCAATAAGATTAAGAGCAACCGGCTGATCGGGGCCAAAAAGGCCACCGGAGGCGATACGAAAAAGAAGGGAGTAACCAATTTGACCGGCTGCACCGGTTACGGCCACGCGAATAGGAGTTTGGTTGTTCATCTAATATTAATTATTGGAGATTTTGATAAAATGGTTGAGGGGTTTATGAAAATCGAGTTTTGTCTACTACATCAGCTGCCTGCCTGAGGCAAGCCTCGGTCGTCTTCCAGTCAATACATCCGTCGGTAATAGAAACGCCATATTCCAACTCATTAAGAGGACGGGGAAAAGACTGACTGCCAGCCTGCAAATGACTTTCCAGCATAAATGCGTTAATATTATCCGCCCCATCCTTAACTTGTTCAAGTATCTCATTGAGAACTGCTGGCTGTCGGGATGGGTCCTTCTCGCTGTTGGCATGGCTACAATCAATCATGAGTGAGGTTGGCAATTTGGCTTCCTCGAGCAGGGACTCTGCCTGTTTAACATATTCGTAAGAATAGTTAGAACCTGAGGAACCACCCCTCAGAATAATCTGGCAGTCGGGGTTTCCTCCAGTAGTTACCGCGGAGGCACGTCCATCCTCAGTAATGCCTAGAAAAGTTTGGCTTTGAATGGCTGCGGTAATGCCATTGACTGCCGCCTTTAAATCGCCACTGGTAGCATTTTTAAAACCAACTGGCATGGAGAGACCAGATGCCATCTGGCGGTGAGTTTGGGACTCCGATGTACGGGCACCAATCGCAGCCCAACTAAGGGAGTCGGCGAGGTACTGCGGGGTAATAGGATCGAGCAACTCGGTGGCGGTAGGGATACCGAAATCCAAAACTTCTCCAAGAAAAGAGCGGGCGATACGAAGACCTGATGGAATATCACAGGTTCCATTGAGCTGAGGGTCCATAATCAAACCTTTCCAGCCAACTGTGGTGCGTGGCTTTTCAAAATATACCCGCATCAATAGTAAGAGCCGATCTTTCAACTCCTCCGAAAGCTTGGCAAATCTTTCCGCATATTCTCGGCAGCTCTTTAAGTCATGGATAGAGCACGGCCCCACTACTCCAAATAATCGCCGGTCATGGCCGTGGATGATTTGATGCAGTTCCTCCCTTGATTTGGCAACAATATCCAACTGCTCGCTGGAACGGGGGATCGAATCGACCAGCTCAACGGGCGATGGTAGGGGGACGGAGTCCGAAATTCTTAGGTTGGTTACTTGGTGCACAGGGCAAATACCATAGAACCTATGCTTGCATGAACAAGACAAACTTTTAGCAAGGTAGCATGCACATGCAAAACTTTGAATATTCTGTGGCCAGTCTGGTAAGGGTATCCGGCGAAGATGCCCTACCCTATTTACAAAGCCAACTGAGTATCGATCTTTATAAACTCGCGATTGGTTCGACCCGTCTTGGTCTAAGATTAAGCTTGAAAGGAAAAATTCTTTTAAGTGCTCAGATCATCCGTTCGGGAGAGGAGGAATTTATTCTAGTCTGCCAAGATTCTTCAGCAGAGCATGTAATTGGTTTGCTTGAGGAAAATGTGGTGGCGGATGAAGTGGAGTTTGAAATCGTTGCCGGAAGTTGGATGGCTTCCCATCTTCACCATCCAGGATCTTATGATCAAGCCTTGGAGAAAATTGGCTTAGAAAAAATACAGGCAGGAAATGCCTATGCACATCAAGCGGGATGGGTATACATCGACCCCCTCTTTCCCCAATGTTGCCTCACTGTTTTATATACCATTGAGAACTTGCCTTCCTGGAGGGAGAATCTGGCCCCCTCGGATTCATCCATGCTCGAGCATATGCGTCTCCGGGCAGGGCTCTACAGACCAGGTCTAGAACTTGGGGAAGAAGAATTCCCTCAAGAAGGCGGTCTGGAAAAAATAGCAGTAGATTTCGATAAAGGTTGTTACCTAGGCCAAGAAGTAATGGCTCGTATTCATGCGATGGGTAATGTCCGCAAACAGGCAGTTACGGTAGAAGGTAGAGAAGTGCACCAAGGGCTGCTCCCCTTAACATTGCTCAATCAGCAAAAAAAGGTGGGGAGCTTAAAGAGTCAGTTCTCACTACCTGGTAAAAAGGAGTGGATCGGTGCCGCTGTAATACATGAAAATTCTATCAGCATCTTGAAAAACGAAGGATTGCAAATCGAAGGCTCGGAAGAAACTATATACCCACTTAAATAAATGGAAGATCACGAAGAAGCGATCCGGCAGGTAAGCCAAGCGTTTGAAAACCTTGGCTCTTCAAGAAACCAAGCAAAGGTGATGGCTCAACAATTGGTTAAACGTGCTCAACAATTACAAAGCCAAAACAATTCCACATTTTTGGAAGAACTTGGAAAACTTTTACAAACTGTTTCCTGTGGCGCTCAAGGGGAGTTAAAGCCCGAAGATAAGCCCAATTTTTCCTAAAATCGGCCGAAATCCGCAGAAAAATGCGGTTTTTGAGAGAAAATGTTTGACCGAACGCAGGAAAATGCCGAGCTAGAAGCTTACAAACCTAGTAAATAACCCTTATAAACAAAAGGAATACAATATGAATAAAGGTCAACTCATCGAAGCCGTACAAAAAAACTTGGGCAAGGATACTTCCAAAGCTGCTGCAGATGCTGCACTAAACGCAGTTCTCAATGCAATCACCAAGGCTGTTAAGAAGGAATCCGTTCAAATCATCGGTTTCGGCACCTTTTCCGTGGTCAAACGGGCTGCTCGTAAGGGAATCAACCCCCAAACTGGCGAAAAGATCAAGATCAAGGCTTCCAAGAATGTAAAGTTCAAGGCTGGAGCAAAGCTCAAAGCTGCGATCTGATTATTTGATCAATATACCCCTTTTAAAAAGGCTCATGGACATCCATGAGTCTTTTTTTTGCTTAAAATAAATTCGCTCTACTCAACCAGAAACCCAATTAAGAAACCCAATTAAAAAAGGTGTTTCAGAAATTGTTGAATATGCAATAGAAACCCTGCTTTGTCCTCCACATGAACATCATGCCCCGCATCCGGCAAGGTCACAATTTGGGCAAATGGAAAGGACTGCATGACTAAGGGAAAATGTTCACTCCTTAAATAACCTGACTTCCCACCCCGTATAAAGAGAGTTGGTCCATCATAATAATCTTCTTGGGAAAGTGGATTGCACGACAATTCAGGCATGGATGAAAGCAGAGTGGATAAGTTTGCCTGCCAGTACCAGGCACCTGATTTTTCCTGCAGATTGGTAAGTAGAAACTGCCTAAATGCCCAATTCGGTATTTTTTCACTTAGCTCCTCATCCGCCTGCTTTCTTGACTTAATAAAATCAAGGTTGAGATCGAGTAATGCTTCCAAAGTTGGCAAATGGTGCTCCGCTGGATAGTCCCGTGGGGCAATATCACCAACCACCAATCCTTTTAACCCGGGTGGGTACTGGCAGGCGTGAGCCATGGCCACTTTCCCTCCCAAACTGTGGCCACACATGATGTAGTCGCCCTCTAGATGACGAACTATCCAATCGCCAATCGTTTCTTTCATATTTGAAAGGCTGGTTGAGCTAGAATGGGAAGACTTTCCATGCTCCGGTAAATCGAGGGCATATATTTTATATTGGCTCGATAGTGATTTTGCTATCGATCTCCAATTCCGGGAAGAACCAAGTAACCCATGTAAAAAAATGATTACTGGCCCACCCATCTGGCCGTATTCCTCAAAATAGAGGTCTTCGTTCAAAACAATTCCATTTGGGAGGGATCCACCCGCGGGGAAACCCGCTTGGGTTTTGGCTTTTGACCTGGCTCCTCTAAGGTAGGTGAGCGTGGCATTTCTACTGAATCAATAGATTTCTCATTTTCGGAAGTCGAAGAATTTCCTGCATCCGTC
>OMJS01000043.1 GCA_900299365.1 Opitutales bacterium | reverse complement strand
TGCTGCCACATCTGGGCAAAGATGGGAAAAAGAAAACGATAGTGTTACTAAACTCCACGGACCGAAACCAACGCCTCGTTGCTTATCGTAGTTTGCGAAGGACTGAAGGAAGCATTCCATACGCGAAGAAGATGGCAAAAGATTCAGACACAGGTATCCGCCGCGATGTGGCCTTATCGCTTCGCTCTGTTAATTTCGAGAAATGCAAAGATATTTTTGTGGAACTTGCCAAAGGTTATGACGGCAAAGATAAAAATTATCTCGAAGCCATTGGATTGGGTGCTGCTGGTAAGGAAAATGAGGTATGGAAACACCTGCGAAATTCGCTTGGTTTCTCCGATTCTTCCAAGTGGACGGATACCTTTGCTCGGATTACCTGGAGACTTTGGCCAAGCAATGCGATCCCCGATGTAGTCAAACGTGCCCAAAACTCCAAGCTATCGATAGATCAGCGAAAATTTGCGATTGAATCGATTGCGTTCATCAACCACGAAAGTGCACCGGATGCCCTGCTTGAACTGGGAAAGTCGATTAAGAATAAAGAACTGAAAGAATGGATCGTGGAATGGACCATCCGGCAAAGTTTTACTGACTGGGGAAAATACAATGTTAAAGACAAACTAAAAGCGGCAGGCATCTTTGATGCCGAGGCAGTGTCTCTGGTACCAATCAACACGCCTGAACCCACTGCTAAGTCCACATTAAAAGTGGCTGATATTGCCAAGCTGAGTGGTGATCCACACAAGGGAAAAACCACAATCATGCGATGTTCGATGTGTCATAAGGTCAATGGGATAGGTGTAAACTTTGGTCCCCGCCTAGAAGGCTGGGCAGCGAAGCAATCCAAGAACGCGGTGATCCATGCTATTGTTAATCCCTCTCAGGGCATTGCTCATGGGTTTGGTGGAACCGAGTATGTACTCAAAGATGGTTCAGTACTTCATGGAATTACCGAGGCCCATGGTGACCCTGCAATTGTATTGTCCCAAGGAGGCCTTAGTCAGATGGTTCCTAGATCGAAAGTAAAAACATCTAAACCGATGAAGCGTTCTCTGATGCTTTCGGCAGAACAGCTCGGTCTGACCGCACAGGATGTTTCCGATATAGTCGCCTTCATGAAGGACTACAAATGAGTAATTTTAGTTTTAGCCAGGCAGGTCGGATTCCCTCCAGTTTATTATCTGATGGGAATTAGCCAGCCCGGTATCGGGATTAATCTCGATGATACATCCCTGCATACCAACATCCACTTCTGCCACCGGGCATTTACGAGGCATACCGTCTTTAAACCGACCTAGACAGGCATCGATATCGCGGCCGAGGACGGACTCACGAGGACCCGTCATGCCAAGATCAGATTGGTAAGCACTTCCACCTCTGAGAATTCTGCCATCTGCAGTGGGCACATGAGTATGGGTTCCATATATCATGGCAACCCGGCCATCGAGATGCCAGCCCATCGATTCTTTTTCCGAGGTGGTCTCTGCATGAATTTCACAAAGAATGATATCACTGGTACTTTTGAGTTCATCAACAACTTGGTCCGATGTAGCAAAAGGACAATCCACTTTGGGTCCCATAAAAGTACGACCAAGCACGGTGAACAGGCCAATCTTTGAACCGTTCACCTCGATGATTAATCGATCACGCCCGGGATTCGTAGCGGGCAAGTTGGCCGGCCGGCAAACATAGTCAAGCCCATCGATTTCGTTATTAAAATTTTTTTGATCCCAGACATGGTCACCAAGAGTGATCGCAAGTACGCCTGCTTTTTTAATTTCCTCAGCGGTCTTGGCGGTAATCCCTGCCCCACCGGCAGCGTTCTCTCCATTGGCCACCACCAAGTCGACCGGAGATTCCTCAAGAAAAGTGGAGAGATGATTAATTAGAAAGTTTCTGCCCGGACGGCCAACAATATCACCAAGCAATAAGACTTTCACAAAAAACTTTAGGGCTAGCGAGAATAGATGTAGGAAGGCTGGGAGCAATTTCCAAAATTTTGATTATGCAGGGCAATCGGTTTAGCTTCCTCAAATTCTGTATCAATCACTTTGATCTGTGTCGCTCCACCACTGGATCGGCTGGTAAAGAAAATATGCCTGCCATCGTTAGCCCAGCATGGCTGCATGGCATGGTCATTTCCCCGAGTGATTATCCGGCTGGCCCGCTCGTTAAAATTGTATTCAAATATTTGAAATCCTCCACCCACCGCTGCAGTAAACGCGATACGGGATGGATCTAGAGGATTCCAGGCTGCTTCCACACAGTGGGAACTCACATTGGTAGGTATGCGGGATAGAACACCACTGGATAAAGAAACTTCGTACAACTGCGGTTTCCCCCGGGTATCTGAAGTAAGAATCATGCGACGCCCGTCCGGCGACCAACAGGGACCAGATTCATTGCTCTTGTTTTTGGTAATCCGGCGAGGTCTTTCGTAGGGAGTATTAGCGAGCCAAAGTTCGGGATTGCCTGATGTGGATAAAATTAAGGCAGTCTGAGCAGTCCTAGGATTTTGTATAGCCCGCAGGTTACTCCCCTTGTAATTGGCTACAGTGGCCACTCGACGGCTGACTAGATCGAGGTGATAGATATTGTTGAAAACTTTACGATTACTGGTGAAGAAAAGGCCGGTACCGTCATTATTCCAACTGGGATTGAAAGTCATTTTCTTAAAATCAGTCTGAGGCTTGGAATAAGTCATCATCGAATCAGATACATAGATTTCCTTGGCTCCGGAAAGATCGGACAGAAAGGCAAGTCGGCCGGAAAAAAAGCCAGGTATACCCAAAATTTCCTGAACCAAACGATCACAGGCAAGAGAGACTGAGCTTTCTATAGATGAGTCTTTGACTACAAAACTGGCGTAAGGTTCTTTAGGGTTTCCCTGCGTGATAACTACCTGAATATCATTACCCCCCGCGGAGCTGAAAGTTGCAGAAAAACGGCTTTCTTTTTCGGATGCGAGACGCAGCCCACCATGGACGAAGATGGGTTTGCTAATTAGCGGAACTAGAACTTTGGGAGTTCTACCCAGGTCAATAGGAATCTGCTTTTTGGCCAACTCTCCCTCGATCGGACCGAGCACAATGGCAGAATCCGCCCCGTACAAAAAGGAAAGAGTCGCCCCCAAAAGGCAAAATTGGAACCACATCCGCAAGAGGCCGGAACTATAAAATACCTTATCCACACTCATGGTTAATAAACTTTAGCACCCTCCTCTCCTCATCAAGCGAAAACGAATTTAGTGAGCAAATTTTTTTAATAAACAAAATAAAATTTCTTGATTTATGTCATTTGCTAATCTTGTTTCCCCCCAATGAAGAGAAGAGTTCTAATCTTTTTTACAACAAAATTATTAAGTGTAATTTGTCTTCAAGCGAATTTCCCAAAACCTAATATTTTGTGTATTCTCGTAGACGATTTGGGATACAGTGATCTTAGCTCTTTTGGTGGCAAGGACATCCGGACACCTGCAATAGACAAACTGATGAATTCTGGTATGCAATTTACTCAGTTTTATTCCAACTGCACGGTTTGTACACCCACCCGGGCATCTTTGATGACAGGTCGCTACCCAGATATGGTTGGTGCTCCCGGAGTTATAAGGCAAAATCCCGAAGCAAACTGGGGATACTTTAGTCCGACAGGACCGACCCTGCCTGAAATTCTTAGGACAGCGGGCTATCATACAGCAATGATTGGTAAATGGCACCTAGGATATGACCAACCAAACCTACCCAATGACCGAGGCTTTGATCACTTTCACGGCTTTCTTGGAGATATGATGGACGATTACTGGACCCATCTTCGTGGAGGTATCAATTGGATGCGTTTAAACAAAAAGACGATCACGCCAAAGGGACATGCCACTGAAATTTTCAGTCAATGGGCAATTGATTATATTAGCAAACAAGTATCGACTCAGGGCAAACCCTTCTTTCTTTACCTTGCCTATAATGCTCCCCATTTCCCCATTCAGCCACCTCAGGAGTGGCTTAAAAAAGTACGAAAAAGGCAACCAAAACTCGATTTAAAACGTGCCACCAATGTAGCATTTATTGAGCACATGGACCATGAGATTGGTAGGGTACTTGATAAAATTAAAGATCTAGGAATTGGAAAAGATACTTTGATCGTCTTTTCATCCGATAATGGTGGATCCATACACCATGCAGCCACCAACCATCCATGGCGCGGAGGAAAACAGGATCATTGGGAAGGCGGAATACGCGTACCCACCTGTGCGGTCTGGCCGGGGAAGATACCAGTTCTGAAATGCGAAGAACTTGGAATGACCATGGATTTAATGCCCACCTTTGCTGATCTTGCCGGAATCAAACTTGATCATGAAATAGATGGAGAAAGCTTGGTTCCTATTTGGTTAGAGGGAAAAAAAGGAGATTCTGACAGAACTTTGATCTGGGTACGGCGTGAGGGAAATTTCCGGCACCAAGGACGTTGCTACTATGCGATTCGGCAAGGAGAATGGAAACTTTTGCAGAATAATCCCTTCGAGCCGATGCAGTTGATAAATTTAAGAGATGATCCCGCGGAGCAGAGACCTTTACCTGCTTCTCATCCACAAGCACGCAATCTAATAACAAGACTGATGGCTCATATTCAAAAGACTGGTAATAAATCCTGGCAAAAATAACTTTTGGAATGTTTTACTTTTTCTCCTTGCCGATAGGGTGGAGAACTTTCTTGATAACCCGTTTCCTTTATGAGCAACGAAGTAATTTTAGACATTCTTAAAAAGGTAAATTATCCCGGATTCAGCCGGGACATTGTATCCTTTGGTTTGGTACAACTTGCTGAGATCGATGGGCAAACTGCCAAGGTCATCCTCGAATTATCCACCACCGATCAAACTCTTCCTCAAACCATTAAAAAAGAGGTCGAAGATGCCTTGCTTTCCAGTGATTCAATCGAGCAAGCTGAAGTTATGATACGAGTTACGAAGAGTGCAGGCTCCAGCCAGGGTCAGACCCAGCAAGAAAGTGAAAACCTCAACGGTGTAAAAAGAATTATTGCTGTGGCTAGTGGTAAGGGAGGAGTTGGAAAATCCACCCTTTCGGTCAATCTTGCCTGTGCCCTAGCAAGAATGAAAAACCAAGACGGAGAATCCTTAAAAATTGGGCTGATGGATTGTGATCTCTATGGTCCTTCGGTACCTTTATTGATTGGGGCATCCGGCCGTCCTGAATTGGTGGGAGATAATATTCTCGCCCCGGTTGAGAGCTATAATGTGAAAACCATATCGATGGGCTTATTGATTGATGAGGAAAGCCCGGTGGTCTGGCGAGGTCCCATGATCATGAAAACAATTCAGCAATTTGCCCACAATGTGGTTTGGGGAGAGCTTGATTATTTATTGATCGATTTGCCTCCTGGCACTGGGGATGCTCAACTTTCTCTCGCCCAAATCTTGCCTCTAGATGGTGCTCTCATCGTAACCACTCCACAAAAAGCGGCGGTGGATGTGGCCAGACGAGGAGCTAGGATGTTTGAAAAAGTAAATGTGCCCATCCTAGGAGTTGTGGAAAATATGAGTTATTTGTTGGACGAGCAAAGTGGGAAAAAAACTCACCTATTTGGTCAAGGAGGCGGAGCAACCACTGCCCAATCATTAAAAAGTCCCTTCTTGGGAGAGATTCCTCTGCATGAGGAAGTACGCTTGGGCGGAGATCATGGAACACCAGTGGTAGTCGCAAATCCGGACAATCCAGCAAGCAGGGAACTGAATAATGTAGCCGAAAAACTAGCTCAAATCCTTAGTTGACCGACGAGATCTTGTAGTCTTCCAACCACATCATTGGTTAGAAGAAATAAAGCGAAAATTTCGCTTAGGCCTTCTTAATTTCGCGATGTACAGTGCGACGACGAAGAAATGGATTGTATTTCTTTTTCTCCACCGCTTCAGTCTGTAACTTTTTGTTACGGGAACTAAGGTAACGGGAAGGTGGCTTACCTTCTTTGCGTGCTTCGGTGCACTCTAAAATGACTGTTTCTCTAGGCATAAAGATTAAAAATGGACAAAAAGGGAGATCTTCGCAATCAAAAAGGCAATAAGTTCAACGGTTAGCCCAGTAAAAAGTTTAAATTTGCCAAGTATTTTGGTCTGGTCATAGGTTGTGTTTATTATGGAATCAAATGCTACGGACGGCCCCTCCCCTACCATGGAACAAAAATTTCGGGAATTGAACCTCGAAAAAGCGAATATGCAATCAACTGATGTACCTAAAACTGGAAATCAATCATCGGTTAAGGTAACGAAGTCAGAGGATGACCTCGACTTGGGTGGTTCTTTAAAAGAGCAGAAGAAGCCATTATCGATGGATGAACATTGTCAAAACCCCGGTGATCCTCCCCCAAGTGTAGATACTGTAGAGGATACCGGAATTGATTGCACAAGAGAACCGGACTGGCAGGT
>OMJS01000042.1 GCA_900299365.1 Opitutales bacterium | reverse complement strand
GCGTGGTGACAGCATACTTGGTGGTTGCCGAGACCCCCAAAAAGCCCACCTGTTATCAAAACTGCAAGACAACCATAAAAACCTAGAAATTGTTGAGCTTGATGTGGATGATGAAGGATCTGTTCAAAATTGCTTCAATCAATTGAATCTAAGGGGGGAGAGAATTGACAAACTCTTCAACAATGCCGGGATTATTGATTGGCGTGATGTACACACGGTTGGTGCGGATGCCTTTTCCCGGGTTTTACAAACCAATCTCCGGGGTGCTTTTCTCGTTCTCAAAAACGCTCTGCCCTGCCTGCAGAGATCTTCAGAGCCCTGGATCTATAATATGTCATCCAGGCTCGGCTCAATTGAACTTCGTGGCAGTACCCAACTGGGTGGTGCAATTGCTTACCAGTGTTCTAAGGCAGGGCTTAATATGCTGACCAAGCAGACAGCCATTGATCTCGCCCAATTTGGGATAAAAGTAGTGTCTCTCAGCCCAGGTTGGGTAAAGACAGAAATGGGCGGACCGGAAGCCAAGTATGAAGTCATGGATTCAGTAAAAAAAATACTCTCTGTTACTGATCATTTAACAACTGAACAAAATGGTGGGTTCTGGGGAGAAGACGGAAAGGAAATTCCATGGTAGAAATGAAAGGAAGTGAAAAACGAGCCATCCGGGGGGTTCTCAAAACCAGACCGGTTGATTTGAAAATTGGAAAACATGGACTGACCCCGGAATTTCTCCGCGAGTGTGCCAAGATTCTGGGTCGGGATTCCATGATCAAGCTTAGACTGCCGGCGGACAAAGACCTGCAAGTTAAACTCATGGATGAATTTTCAGAAGAGACCTCCGCCCTATTCATCGCCAAGGTAGGCAAAACGGCCGCCTTTTATCAATCCAATGAATAAACCAACCCCCTTACAATCGGGTACAAAAGCCCCGGATTTTTCCGCATTGGATCAGGATGGGAAAGAGTACAGTAAAACTTCCCTACTTGGCTCCCGTTACCTGATTTACTTTTACCCCCGCGACCTGACCCCCGGTTGTACCACTGAAGCCTGTGCCCTGCGCGATGTCTATGAAAATTTCATTAAGCATGATACCCTGATTCTGGGGGTTTCTACAGATCATGCAAAATCGCATCGAAAATTTATAGATAAAAACAGTCTTCCCTTCCCTCTGCTAGTGGATGAAGACCATGCAATCGCTGAGGCTTTTGGAGTGTGGGGAGTGAAAAAGTTCATGGGTCGTACTTTCGATGGTGTGCACCGCATGAGCTTCCTCATCGGCGAAGAAGGAAAAATTGTAAAAACCTACGAAAAAGTAAAGCCTGCTGAGCATGCCTTACAGGTACTCAATGACCTGAAGCTATAATGCAAATATCAGGCTTTCGTATGCTTTATGAAGCAGAAATTGCTGCTTCCACGATATCACAGAAAGATTTAGCCGAGAGAGAAGCTCCGCCAATCAATCCACCATCGACATCAGGCTGGGCAAGGAGCCCTGCTGCATTTTCCGGCTTCATCGAACCGCCATACAAAATACGGATAGAAGATGATGCGGCTTCGCCAAACATCTCAGAGAGTACACCCCGGATTTCAGCATGTGCTTCCTGAGCCATCTCGTCGGTGGCTGTTTTACCGGTACCTATTGCCCATACGGGCTCATAGGCGATAACCAAAAGGTCGAGCGCACGGGAAGGGTAACTTTGCAACCCCTCTCTCACCTGAGAGCTTAGGATCTCCATTGTTTTCCCTGCATCACGCTCCTCTAAAGTCTCACCAATGCAGTAAATCGGTTTCAGGCTTGCCTGAATGGCCGCAAGAATTTTCGCATTGATAGATACATTGGTTTCGCCAAAGTACTGGCGGCGCTCACTGTGGCCAAGAATGACATGCGATACATACAGCGAACGGAGCATCTCTGCAGAAACTTCACCTGTATAGGCACCTGAAGGTTGATCGTGCATATTTTGGGCACCAAGCAAAACTTCGCTCTGCTCGACTTTTTCGGAAACTAACGGAAGCGAAGTAAAAGGGGGGCAGACGCAGACCTGCACAGCGTTTTGTTTCCCAACCACTGCGTTCACCTCTTCCACCAAGGATGCGGAATCATCTGGAGTGAGATTCATTTTCCAATTTCCTGCGATAAGATGTTTTCGGCTCATTTTTAAAAAAATTTGGATATGAAATTATTGGTCAAGTACAGCTACACCAGGTAATTCCTTACCCTCCAGGAATTCGAGGGATGCACCGCCTCCAGTACTCATAAAGGTAACCTGATCGGAGTATCCACTTTGCTTGATTGCTTTGACACTGTCACCACCGCCAATAATTGAAAGGGCATCTCCCTCAGCTACCGCTTTGGCCACAGCAAAAGTTCCCTTGCTGGATCCTTCAATTTCAAAAACACCCATGGGACCGTTCCAAAGCACGGTTTTTGCCCGGGAAACTTCCTCGGCATAAAGTTGTGTGGTCTTTGGGCCTGCATCCACGCCTTCCCAGCCATCGGGAATGTCTCCTTCAACTACCTGTGTGTCACCGAGGGTCTTGTTACCAAAATCAAGGGAATTCGTGACCAAATAGTCAACCGGGAGCATGAATTTAACTCCTTTCTCTTCAGCCTTCTTTATCGCCTGGCGTGCGAGATCAACTTTATCAGGCTCACAGAGACTGTCACCCACAGTTTTTCCGTTAGCTAAAGCAAAAGTGTATGCCATTCCGCCACCTATAATAATCGTGTCTGCTTTATCAAGAAGGCGGTCAATTACGGTAATTTTATCGCTTACTTTGGCCCCTCCGAGAATCACAATAAAGGGGCGATCAGGGGATTCAGTTTTTTGGCCAAGGAATTCAAGCTCCTTTTGAATCAAATATCCTGCGGCACGATCAGGAATTAACTCCGCCACCCCGTGAGTGGACGCATGAGCTCGATGGGCAGTACCAAATGCATCATTGACATAGACATCAGCCAGTTTTGCCAAAGACTGAGCAAAAACTGGATCATTATCGGTCTCCCCAGGGTAGAAGCGTAGGTTATCAAGAAGTGCAATCTGGCCAGAAACCATCGAACTTACAGCATTCTCAATTTTTTCTCCCACGCAATCATCAAGAAAAAGAACAGGGAGACCAATCCGCTGGGCAAGAACTGGTGCAACCGGGGCAAGGCTCATGGATGGAACTTTTGCGCCCTTTGGGCGGCCCAGATGACTTGCCAGTACAACCTTGGCACCTGCCTCAGATAGTTTACGGATGGTTGGCAGAGCTGCATTAATCCTGGTATCATCGGTAATAGAGCCATCCGCATCTAGAGGAACATTAAAGTCTACGCGGACAAAGACACGCTTGTCCTTAAGTTCTAAATCATCGATCGATTTAATCATTTTGAAATTTGCTTAACTGATAAAAAGCGGGAGCCAACCGGCTCCCGCTAAAAGTAATGAAAAATACTTTAAAGACTTAAACAAATGCAGCCACCCGCTTGAGCAAGTCAACACAACGATTACTGTACCCCCACTCATTGTCGTACCAAGAAACGAGCTTAAAGAAAGTATTGCTTAGTCCAATACCTGAACCAGCATCAAAGATGGAGGATGCAGGGCAATGAATAAAGTCGGCAGATACTACTTCGTCATCTGTGTACTCAAGAATGCCTTTAAGAGGACCTTCGGCAGCTTCCTTCATTTTTGCACAGATTTCCTCATATGAAGTAGACTTTTCGGTCTTTACAGTGAGATCAACAACAGAAACAGTAGGAGTAGGTACACGAAAAGCCATCCCAGTAAGTTTGCCCTGAACTTCAGGAAGAACCAGTCCGACAGCTTTTGCAGCTCCAGTAGAAGATGGAATAATATTGATAGCAGCTCCGCGACCACCTTTCCAATCCTTCACAGATGGGCCGTCAACAGGCTTTTGCGTGGCAGTGTAACTATGAACTGTGGTCATCAAACCTTCAACGATACCGAAATTTTCCAATACCACTTTTGTAATTGGCGCCAAACAGTTAGTTGTGCAGGAAGCGTTTGAAAGAATATCATCGTCCGCAGAAAGTTCCTGATCGTTTACCCCAAGTACAATAGTTTTCACATCTCCTTTAGCAGGTGCAGAAATAATTACCTTTTTAGCACCAGCCTGAATGTGACCAGCAGCTTTATCGCGATCCACAAATAACCCTGTAGATTCAATGACAATATCAACCCCAAGCTCACCCCAAGGAAGGGCAGAAGGTCCTTCTCGAACCGCTAGGCACTTGATCGTACTTCCATTAACCACGAGTGAGTCATCAGTGGGGGCTTCCACTGTGCCATTGAAACGACCTTGGACGGAGTCGTATTTTAATAAGTAAGCAAGGTTGTCAGCAGGCACGAGGTCATTGATTGCAATAACCTCGAAATCTTTGCCAAGTAATCCTTGATCGACAAGGGCACGAAAGACTAATCGGCCGATACGACCGAATCCGTTAATTCCAATTTTAGTAGACATTTCTATAGTTTTGTTGAGTGAGAAAAAATTATTGCAAAAAAATACACATGAGATTTGACCAACAAATGGCAAGGCAAAGTTTGAACCCCATCAAGAATTTCATGTATAAATATTCAGGATTCTTTACTCACAGACAATTTTCTGCCGAATTGTAAATAAAGAGAGATTCCTACAAAAAGAAGGGTGCAAAAATAAGCAAACTTATCGCCTAATGTTCCGGTTTTAGGAATTCGCTCTTTTGATGGCAATTTGACCTCAATAACCGCAGCTCCTTCGAAATAAACTCTATTATGCTGATCAAGTAACACATCCTGAATGAATCCGTACTCGTCTATCCAGCCTGACCAACCAGCATTTCCGCAACGAATAACGGGTATATTGTTTTCCACTGCCCTCAAAACTGAATGAGCGGCATGTTGCTCTGCACACCCCTCTTCTTTGAACCATGCATCATTGGTTGAAACAAACAAAACCTCAGCACCCATTCTGACCGCTTTACGGGGAATGGCAGGAAATATATCCTCATAACAAACCATTAAACCTGCTCGGACAAAAGATATTGAATTTTCTTCACGAATTGGAAGGTCGTATAACAAAGTCCGGTCACCTGATGAAAAATTTCCAACTGGTCCAACCATTTTTTCCAAGCCAGGTACCCAATGAAAAGGCCAAGGTACATATTCTCCAAAAGGAACAAGGACTTGTTTCGCATACCATTCTGGGTTCATTCCCTCGATTGGATCAACATACACCATAGCATTGTATGAAGCATCTTCCTCGCGAACAACCGATCCCACTAAGATGGGAACGCCTGTTTTTTTTGCCAAATCCTCAACCCATAACCGATCGAGGTTGATAGGATATGGTGTAGAAGCTTCGGGCCATAAAATTAAGTCTGGTTGAATAATGGATAGAAACTCGGTCTGCTTGCGAAGAATTTGTTTATGCTTGGTAACACTCCCCTCCTCCCATTTATTCAGGAGGTAAGGCTGGCAGATGCCAACCCTGAGAGTTTTTTTATCCTTATTGTGGAGAGTCTCCCGTTTTGAGAAATACGGATAAACCATGAGAGCGAGTAACAGTAAGCCTAGGTAAAGTTCCGGGCAAAATGATCGCGATACAAAACCTTTAGCCAGTCGTCTTCTTATAAATAGATGATGGAGGTAAGAACCTATGCACAAATTAAAAAAAACCAGAAAGAAAGAAATTGTCCAAGCGCCAGCAAAAGAAGCAGTCTGGAGAAGAACCGGTCGTTCCCACTGCGTCACTGAAAGGGGGCACCATGGAAAGCCAAGAGTAAAAAGTGTTCGTAACCACTCAATGGCTACCCACAAGCATGAAAGCCCAATAATTATAAGAAAACGAATCGGTAAATTACTCGAAGTAAAGTGCTTCAACCAAACGCGGGCAAAAAGGAACCAAATGGCATTGTAGCAAGAAAGCAGGAAGGTTGCTGCACACATGCCACCAAGGGAAACATGCCGCATCCAGCCGACCATGGCGATTTGATAAATCCATCCGATAAAAAGAGAGCAGACGAGCACCTTGGATAAGGTTGGGCGGAAATAAAACCAAATAAGAATGGGCAAGAGAAAAATGTAGGCTAGTTCTGGAGTCTGTCTGGGTGGGTGAGCTGACCAGAGCATCGCAAAACTTCCAAGGCATAGGGATATAGGAACTCCCCATTCTTTCATCCATGCAATCGTACTAAGGCGTAATGAATGGTACATTATTGCTACCCCCGGCAGGAGGATACACTTATCTCTTCATCAACACTTAACTGGGCATGAGGGGTCAAGCTCATCCATTTATTTTCATTCGTCTCCCCGAGTAGATATTTGTCGCAAATCAAATTTAAATCAGTACGGTTTTTTGCCCTTCTTATGTGGTAGAGAAATTGACCATCTTTATCAACAGATAGGCCTATAAAGTTGAGGAATTTCTTAAGCCTAGCCACTTGTTTTTCTTCCGGGATATCAGGATTTGAAAGAACTTCATACAATTTTTGGATATAATTATTTAGGTCGCCCAAGGTGGGTCGAGTCATTTCCTCTCCACGGTGAAGTTGCTTGATTTGTAAAAATATCCAAGGGTTTCGGATTGCACTTCTCCCAATCATTACTCCGTCTGCTCCTGTAGAATTTACTAGATTGATTGCTGACTGAGCAGTATTGACCTCACCGTTTAGAAGCACAGGGCAATCGAGTCTACTCGCTGCCATCTGTACATATGCATATTGAGGCACCATTCTGTAACCACCGCGAACAGTCCGTGCATGTAGGCTCAAGAGATCAATTTTATTTACCGAAAAGACATCAAGCACCTTGGTGAATTTCTCAGTATCCTCGAAGCCAATCCTAGTTTTCACAGTTAGTGGACATTCACAAGTTTCTCGTAGAATATTTAAAATTCTATCAATTCTGGCTGGGTCTCTCAATAACCCACCGCCTACATTTTTTCGATATACACGGGGTGCCGGACAGCCAAGGTTTAAGTCGATTCCTGCTATTGGAAACTTCTGAAGTTCCTTCGCAAAACGAGAAATGTGCTCCAAGTCTTCGCCTATTAATTGAGCAAAAACGGGGCGACCTGATGGATTTTCGGTAATTGAAGAAAGAATAGCTGGGTCAATCCTTGCATGAGAATGTACCCGAAAGTATTCCGTGAAAAATAAATCGGGTGGACCATAATCACTAATTAAACTCATGAATGGCAGTCCGGTTACATCCTGCATGGGAGCAAGTGCGGAAGGAAAGCCAGTATCAGGGAAGTAACACCTTATATTATTCGGCAAAGTGCCGGAAGCCAAAGATATTGGCATCTCGATAATTATTGCTGCTTGCGCAGTATTCGTTCCAGGATTTCAGTCATGTCCTCGACATTATCCAAAACTTTGCGTGACACATGAATAGGTTGGTCCATTTGTAGGGCTAAAACAATGGAATCGCTTGGACGAGCATCCAATTCAATAATTTTTTTCCCCAACTCATTTTCCATCTGCAGAATAATACGGGCAAAGAATGTGCCCTCGTCCACATCATTGATTAAAACCCTTTCAATTTTTGTTTCTAGACCTTTAAGAATTAGCCCGATTAAGTCATGGGTCAACGGACGCTCTTTCTTTACTTTATTGATGGTCATATTTATGGCGTTACCAATTGCGGGATCCACATAGATCACAAAGGTTTTTTCCTCGTTTCCGAGAAAGATTGCACATCCATTGGATGTGGGCATAACCCCTTTTATCGTGACGATGGAAGAATCATGATTCATGATACTATTATCGCTAGCGTTTCATTGCATCGCAAGAACTTATAAGCCGTCAATTATTCTAAATATGACACATTCGTACAACAAAGCTTGCCAGGGAACTAATCTTTACCTGGTCGGTCTGATGGGAACTGGGAAAAGTGCCATCGGGAAAAAACTGGCAAAAGAAAAAAATAAGGAATTTATCGATTCTGATCAGGAAATCGAAAAAAGCTCTGGCATGAGCATATCTCAAATATTCACCAAATATGGTGAGAGCCATTTTCGGAAACTGGAAAGAAAATTCATCATTGATGTACAATCTGCTAGAAATTGCGTAATCGCATGCGGTGGGGGTTTATGTATTCCTGAGGGCATGATGGATTTGTTGAAAAAAACTGGTAAAGTGGTTTGCCTCTGGGCAAGTCCAGAAACTTTGGTTGACCGAACCAAAGTAGATGACTCGCGCCCACTATTAAATGTAGCTAATCCATTATTGGTACTTAGAAATTTATTGAGTGAACGAGAAATGAAATACCGGGAAGCCGATATTATCATAGAAACTGACCATCTTTCGCCAGATGAAGTAGTGAGGGAAATTGTAAAACATTTTCCTGCAGATTAACTCTATGGGCTTAATCTACTTTTGGTTGACTCCAGGAAGATTGCAGGTGGACGGACGAGTTTGCCAACTTCGTTTACAAAAGCATGCGTTGTACTTCCAGTGCATAGTTTTTCCTTATTACGATAAACCTTGTAATGAATTTTTATTCTAACTGTCGGAAGTTCTTTAATGCTAACCCTCACGTACAAGCGGTCATCAAAATGTGCGGGTTTTATAAATTTCGCCTCACAAGTGAGTACCGGCAGGAAAAAACCTATATTCTCTAAGTCACGATATGGGCAACTTATACGATCCAGTAACTCGATTCTTGCTGCTTCAAACCATGTAAAATAATTCGCGTGATAAACTATTCCCATTTGGTCCGTTTCCTGATATCGAACCCTAATGTCTACATCCTCAGTAATCATTAATTTACTTATGCTCAGGCAAAGGTGTTCGCCAAGCATGATTTAAAATATGACCTTAAGAAAAAAAGAAAGGAGACTAACGATTGCAGTTGGATTGATTATTGGGGTAACCGCCTCTTCCTTCTTGGTTAAGCACGCCCTAAATGTAAAAAATGAACAGGCTGCACTAAAGCCCGGGAATTATAATTCTTTGCACAGTGCAATTGGGGATGTAAAGTTCCCTCCCCTTCCCGCTTCTGTTAGGAAAGCGATTCCGCATGGCATAGTAGTTTTTTTCGAAGGAAACAGGAGCAGTCTGCTCAACCTTAACCAAAAAAAAGTAGACTCTTGGGTGATTGAAACATCAGGTTCATTTCGATCAGAACGATTATTTGTTTTAGCTGAAGTCGAAAAATCAATAAATCAAAATACCCGTTTCTTTAGGGCTTCTGAAATTTATGTTGGGTTGTATAATAATGAATTACTTGAGTCCTTTGAAGAATCATTGGACAAAAAAAAATTCAGAGTAATCGGAAGAAATTCCTCAACAGGAGATCATATTATTCAGGTAAGAAATTTCTCCCCCACTGATTTGGACAACGCAGCATTGTTTCTCAATTCTCACAGCATGGTTAAATCAACACGATTTTCCCATTGGACACCAACAAGATAAAACATTTCTATCTCGTTGACCCAAACTGATTTTTAAATACTTTAAATTCTTTAATTTGGTTAAGGACAGATTCTTGAGTCCGCATCAAAAAAATTTAAAATAAATAGTAATCATATACCATCGTGAATGTAGACATTAAGGATGCGGGTATAGCCCGCAAAATAGCAACGGTAAGCTTCGATTCTGATGAAGTTAGTAATCACGAGTCCAAGGTCTGCCAGGAACTTGGTAAATTAATCAGCATACCAGGCTTTCGTAAGGGCAAGGCACCATCAAATGTGATTCGTAAAAAATACGCTAAAGAACTTAGAGAAGAATTGACCCGAAAGGTTTCCACCGTTGCCTATGAAGCGGTTCTTGAACAAAAAGATATTAAGATTTTCTCCGTATTAAAAGTTGATCCAGGAGAACTATCTTCTTCGAAGGCAGCATCGGTTGAAGTAACCGTTGATGTGGAACCGGAATTCGATCTTCCCAAATACAAGGAATATGAACTTACGGTTGAGCCTACTGATGTGAGTGATGAAGATATCACCAAAGAACTGGATGCCATTAGAGAACAGCGAGCAAGCTTTGATGTGGTGGAACGAGCTGTTCAGAAAGGCGATTATGTGAAGTGCTCTTACGAGGGGATGCTAGAAGGTAAGCCAGTTAAAGATTTGGTTCCTGAAAAACCAATGTATGGAAAACAAGCAAATACATGGGAGGAAGCTGGCAACCAAACTGGAATGGGCGTAGATGCCATCGCGGATGGCGTGATTGGCATGTCTGTTGGAGATAAAAAAGAAGTTAACGCCACTTTCGCCAAGGACTTTGAGGTTGAAGCCTTGGCCAACAAATCCGTTTCTTATCAGGTTGAAGTCCATGAGATTCGTGAAAAGAAAGCTCCCTCACTCGACGACGAAGAGTTTTTAAATTCTTTAAAAATCGAGAGCCTGGATGAATTGAAGGAAAAAGTAACCGAGCAAATTAAAGTTCGTAAGGAACAAGAAAACCAAAATTTAAAACGTAAGCAAATTACACAAAAGATCCTAGATATGGATGATTTCCCGCTTCCTCAACAAGCGGTTGAGGATGAATCCAAGGCTATTTTCCAGAACAGAATCCAGCAGGCATCGAGGCAAGGTGTAAAACCTGAGGAAATTGAAAAGAATAGAGATGATTGGTGGAAGGAATCGCAAACACAGGGTCAAGCAAGAGTGAAGCTTACACTGGTGCTTTCAAAAATTGCCGAAGAAGAAAAAGTTACGGTAGAGAATGAAGACTTGGCACAAGCTGCTACCAGAGAAGCAATGATGCGACGAGAAGATCCGACCAAGTTTATCAAAGAATTGACGCAAGATAGAAATAGACTCAACCGTTTACGTGAGGATATTGTTTACGATAAAACTTTAATCAAAATTGCCGAGTTGTCCAAAGAGCAAATTTGCGACATCGAGGGTGAGCATACACACTGACAAATCATGGGTGCATATCTTCCACTTCCATATGTTTATGAACGCGAGGGCCGGCAAGAGCGGGCTTGGGATATATACAGTAGGCTACTGCGGGACCGTATTGTTTTTATTGGTACTCCAATTGACGATTATGTAGCAAATTCAATCATCGCTCAATTACTCTTCTTGCAAATGGAGGATCCTAAGAAAGATGTACATTTGTACATTAATTCTCCAGGGGGGAGTGTTTCCGATGGGATGGCAATTTACGATACATTAAACTTTATGCAATGTGATGTAGTCACCTACTGTATTGGCATGGCAGCTAGTATGTCTACTGTCCTGTTGGCTGCGGGGACGCCAGGTAAGCGTTACGCCCTACCAAACAGCAGGGTAATGATACACCAACCTAGTGGCGGTGCAGGTGGTCAAACTTCTGATATTTCTATTGCTGCCAAGGAAATTTTAAGGTGGAGAAGTACCATTAACCATGTTCTGTCCAACCATAGTGGTAAATCTGCTGAGCAGGTGGAGAAAGATTCAGATCGTGATTATTATATGTCAGCAGAAGAAGCTAAAGAATATGGCCTTGTTGACGAAGTAATTTCAAAAAAGCCAAACGAGTAAATTAACATGGCAAAGCCGACTAAGATCAACTTTTGCTCCTTTTGTGGCAAACCACAGGGGGAAGTGCGCAAAATGATCGCTGGTCCGGCTAGTGTATTTATTTGTGATTCTTGTGTTCGTGTATGTAAAACGATTATTGACCGTGAACTTGGGGAAAAAGAGCCAAGCAAGAAGACTTCAGGCAAGCGACCAGTATTCAATCTAATTAAACCGAAGGCAATTAAGGAACATCTGGATTGTCATGTAATTGGTCAGGATCATGCCAAGAAAGTTCTTTCTGTTGCAGTTCACAACCATTACAAAAGATTATCAGCTGAACTAGGGGCTACTGAAAATGAAAAGGACTCTCCTTTTTTGCCTGTCGAACTGGAAGATGTTGAGATTGAAAAAAGCAATGTTCTTTTAATCGGTCCGACCGGGAGCGGAAAAACATTTTTAGCACGAACCCTCGCCAAATTATTAGATGTTCCTTTTGCTATCGCTGATGCAACTACCCTGACTGAGGCTGGTTATGTCGGCGATGATGTGGAAAATATAGTCCTTCGTCTTTTGCAGGCAGCTGATCATGATGTAGAGCGTGCACAGTGCGGGATTGTTTATGTTGATGAAATCGACAAAATCGGACGAAAAACCGATAATGTTTCTATAACTCGTGATGTTTCAGGTGAGGGAGTGCAGCAAGCTCTCCTCAAAATTCTTGAGGGTACTGTCTGCAACATACCTCCACAAGGGGGGCGTAAACATCCCAACCAAGAATATGTTCAACTTGATACATCCAATATACTGTTTATCTGCGGAGGAGCCTTTGTTGATCTGGATTCGATCATTGGTCAAAGAAAAGGAAAGCGTAGTGTCGGGTATAATACAGAGAAGCAAAAAGAGCCTGCTGATATTCTTGCTGATGTTATGCCGGAAGATCTGGTTAAATTTGGGCTTATTCCAGAATTCATCGGTAGATTACCCGTCATATCTATACTCAAAGAACTTACACGCCCTCAACTCGTATGTGTTCTAGAACAAACCAAAAACTCGTTACTCAAGCAATACCGCAAGATGTTCATGCTTGAAGGGGCTGAACTTAGGTTTACCAAAGAGGCAATTACTGCTGTTGCCGAACAGGCTCTCACTATGAAAACTGGGGCTCGTGCATTGCGGTCTATCATGGAGTCAGTCATGCTCGATGTTATGTATGACTTGCCAGCAATTGATGAACCTGTTGAGGTTGTGATCAACGCAGGAGTGATTCGGGGGAAATCAAAAGCAAAGATCGTGGGAATTCCACAAAAGAAAAGGAATGCTGCTTAAACTTTTAGTGGTTTTAGGTTTATATTAAAATTTAATCACACTACTGCGCTCATTATTCTCCAGACGATTATC
Source organism: Opitutales bacterium (assembly GCA_900299365.1). Lineage (GTDB taxonomy): Bacteria > Verrucomicrobiota > Verrucomicrobiia > Opitutales > Seribacteraceae > Chordibacter. Next base: position 10,736 of record OMJS01000042.1, on the reverse strand, counting down.
GAGGAGACCTGCTGGTAGTCGAATGTGAGAGCTTATTTGCAATGTATTATCGAATTCAGACCGTTGTAGGTAAAGATTTTCCGTCCGAATCTCTCCAGGTCCAAGGTTGTTGATTAGAAAAATTTTATCCATACCTAAGTAATTCACATGCAAGGTTGCTTCATCCAACCATGTATTTCCTTGATTCTGCAGGATTACTTGAAAAGGTAAGGTTCCCGTGCCGTGACCGATAAGGTTCTCGAAGTGATAGCCAACTAATGCAGGATCAGAAAAGCTTGGGTTGCCTCGCTGCTCTAGCCTAGACAAGCTAAGGATACCATGACCGGATAAATTATCAAAGCCAGGTTGTTCTGCCTCATTACTGAATTTTTTCAACAATACCCCAAGATCTCCTACTGAGAGATTTGGCTGGCGAGATAGTTCCATAGCAATAGCACCTGTCACCATTGCTGCAGAAACGGAAGTGCCGCTAAAATAGCCCATCTCTGAAGCCTCCCATGCAGTAAGTATTCCTGTGCCTGGCGCAGCGAAATCCACACCCTCTCCATAGTTTGCGAAATTACTTACCCGCCCGTTTGAACCAACTGAAGTTACCCCAAATACACCCTCATAAGCAGCAGGGTAATTTACTAAGCCGAAACCATCATTTCCGACAGCGGCTACAATTGGCACATCGTTATCGATTGCAAAAGATACCGCTTTCTCTAATACCATGCTAGCCTCTTCGCCACCCAAGCTTAGGTTTATTACATCTGCTCCATCCTTGACTGCGGATACAATTGCGGATGCTACCTTATACGAATCAGTAGTTCCTGATTCGTCAATAACTCGGTATGATAGGATTGAACTACCGGGTGCAATTCCAGTGTATTCTTTGACTTGTGAAGAAATAACCGATGCAATGGCTGTACCGTGGGCATTACTTGCAGAAATGATAGAGGGGGGTGATTCATGCAGGAGGTCAATATGCTGAATCATTACGCCACTTAAAGCAGGGTGTGAGGAATCCACGCCGGAATCTATAACAGCAACCTTGACTCCCTGACCATAACCATCTCTCTGCCTCTCCCCACCCATCCATTGAATGAAGAAACTTGAGAACCTGCCATCCTCAAACACCAACTCACTTCTGGGCGGAAGAGGCTGCCTAAGAGGCATATTTATGCCTACCTGTTGCCGATCAAATAATTCCCCTATGATTGGTAGGGCTTTAACAGGATCAACTACAGAAAATCGAAACACTGCAAGCTCGGGGATATGGCCATTGAATTCTACACCAGCAGTCAATAGTTGATTGATTAACATTTTTTCTTCGTTTGGTTGGCATGTCACCAACCAATCATTGGTTGGATTAATTTCATTCAAAAGGAACTCAGCAGTTTTCCCAGAAGTGGAATTCAAATCTGTAGACGAAAGAATTTTCATTAGTGGTGTATGCTTCGTAGCCAAAGGAGTTAATCTGGGTTGACCCAAAGGAGAATTACCCATCTGCTCATGGATATCACCCTCCTTGCTTGAATGATTCTTTGTTACAAAACGAAGGCCTAAAATAGCTAATCCTAAAACCAAACATAAAATAAGCCCCCGTTTAGATATCATTTTATTATTTTTGGAGTAAATTTGATTGCCGGCAAACTCATTGAGTCATGAAATTTAACCATTGAGCAATAAAATTATAATTGTTGGACATGGACTTGCAGGTGCCATTCTTGCTCACACTCTTATTGAGCATAAACAAGATGTCCTCGTCCTTGATTCACAAATGCCTCACTCTGCAACCAAGGTTTCTGCAGGATTAATCAATCCTTTTATCGGGCCCAAGCTCAATGTCCCGGAAGACTTCTCAGCATGCATGTTGGAGAACAATAATTTCTTCCAAAAGATTGAGCAAAAAACCGGCAAGAACTATCTTAAATCAATTATCTTGCACCGCGTCTTTCAATCTGATCAACAGAAAGAAAAATGGGAATATTTGAGTGAAGACTATAAAAGAGGGTTTTTAAGTAAAAAACAATGTAAGGAAATTGGGATAGAGACGACATTAGGTGCAGGTCAGACTAGTGCATGGAAATTGAATGCCCTTGATTTCATCAAAGATTCTCAAGAGGCCCTTATTTTTCAGAAGAGATACTTGGCTGAATCATTCAATCCAATGAAATGGGGAAAAAACAAGGTTATTTTTTGTGAAGGCTACAGAGTGAGGGAAAATAAATGGTTCATGCACTTGCCCTTTTCCCCCGCTCAAGGAGAAATATTGCAGGTCGAGTCAACTAACAATCTCAATATTAGCAACGGAACATGGTATATTACGGACGATAATAAAACTTCAGCCAGAATTGGCTCAACTTGGAAGCATCAAGATATCGAGTCTGGTCCAACGATTCCTGCCCGTAAAGAAATCATTGGTAAGGTCAGTTACTTTCCTGAACTGAGTAAAGTTAGAGTTTTAAGCCATGTCAGTGGCGTACGCAGTGCAACCAGTGATCGCCAACCTATATTGGGACAGCATCCAGAATTCAAAAACTATTACCTTTTTAATGGGTTTGGTTCTAGGGGAAGTACCACAATCTCAAGGTGTGCAAAACAAATGACCGATTTCATTTTAAAAGGACAAAACTTACCCATTCAAAATGACATCAGGAGGTTTGCGTAATTAATAAAAAGATTAGGTTGGTAGATTTTGCCCATTCTAAAATCAAGTGTGTTTTAAACCCCGGTGATATCTGCATCGACGCCACAGCAGGAAACGGACATGATTCTCTTTTTCTAGCAAAGAATATTGGTCCCAATGGAAAGGTTCTGGCTATCGATATTCAAGAAACTGCCTTAGCTGAAACTAAGAACAGACTAAAGGATCATGGTTTATCCCATCTTCTAGAAACTCACAATGGTTCCCATACTGATATTGCAAACCTTATCATCAAAGAATCGAAAGGTGAAGTTGCTGCAGTGATGTTTAATCTTGGCTACCTGCCAGGTGGCGATCATGGAATTGTCACCAAACTTGAGAGTACAACCAGTGCCATCGAACAAGCATATGAGGCAACTAGAAAGGGTGGTCTAATTTCGGTTCTTTGTTACCGAGGGCACGCGGGCGGGAAGGAGGAAGCCCTCGCAGTATTACAACTATGTGAAATTAAACAATGGAGTACCGAAATCTTTTCGGGAAATGAATCGAACATCTCCCCCCAATTAGTCCTAATTCGTAAAACTTAAAATGGTTGGACAGGATCAACCTCTTTCTCGTAATCAACCCCATCAATTCCAAATCCAAAAAGGCGAAGAAATTCACTTTGGTACTCAGCAAAATTAGTTATATCCAATAGGTTATCTGTATTAACACTTGGCCAAAGTTCTTTAATTCTTTTTTGAACTCTTTCATCCATCTCCCAATCATCCAAGCGGATCCGCCCAGTTTCATCAAGGTCTAGAGAAGCATTTTCTCCATATAATCGATCCTTAAATAAGCGGTTTGTTTGTTCAATGCATCCTTCATGCGTGCCAAGTTCGTGCATTACTTTAAAAAGCATAGAGACATAAAGTGGAACAACCGGAATAGCGGAACTTGCTTGAGTAACAACAGCTTTATTGACTGAAACATAGGCATGACCAGAACAAGTATCTTGCATACTTTCATTTAACTGATGTGCCACTTTTTCCAAGTGTGCCTTGGCTCGACCAATTGTTCCATTGCGGTATATAGGCCAAGTCACCTCTGGTCCAACATAGGAATATGCTAGGTTTACACAACCATCGGCCAATAATCCCTCATCCAATAACCTGCGGGTCCATAACTCCCAATCCTCACCGCCCATAACTTTTTCAGTTTGAGAGATCTCATCTTCATTAGCAGGATCAATGGTAACTTCCTTCACCTCTTTTCGATCTGTATCTAGAGTTTTGTTCTTATAAATCATACCAACAGGCTTGAGGCATGCACGATACACCTTGCCATCAAAGGGATCGGTTCTTCGTGGAGAAGCAAGGCTGTAAACCACAAGGTCGAATCCACCACCCATTTCTTTTGCCTTTCGAATGACTTCATCTTTGCAATCATTTGAGAACGCATCGCCATTTATATCTTCAGTAACGAGGCCGTTCTCATTGGCTAATTTCCGAAAGGCAGAAACATTATAGAAACCTGCACTTCCGGGCTTTTCTTCTTTTGGCTCTCTTTCGAATGATACTCCTAATGTCGAAGCATTATTACCAAAAGCGGCTGAAACTCGACTGGCCAGTCCGTATCCAGTGGACGCCCCAATGATCAAAACTTTTTTGGGCCCTGTATTCTCGGGGAGTTTAATTTGGGACGCTATCTCAGCTTGCAGGCGAATGTTTTCCAAGCATCCTGTAGGATGCGAAGTTATGCACACAAATCCTTTTATTCTTGGCTTGATGATCATGATATAAAATAGAATTAATTTAGTCTATTGATTAGAATTCATTTCTAGCAATATATCTATCGTCCCGAAAGCTCAATAACTTGAAAAGAAAGCAGAGAAAAAAAAATTACTCCTATTTTCCTAGGGAACAGGACTTAATTGCAAATTTCATGAGTCTACCTGGCGACCAAGCGGAAAGAACTGCTCGACATCCAGTCTCGATAGAATCCTTAGTCGAAAAAGTTTGGGAAGACTGGGGAATTGGGGAAGAAGAAACGCTGGAGTCTGTAATATCAGGAAATTGGCACAAGGTCGTTGGCGAAAACTTATCTGGTAAATGTGCTCCAATCAAACTATCAACCGATGGCAAGACTCTACACATTAGGGCCGCAAGTAGTACAATTAAACAAGAGTTAGGCTTTAAGCGGGACAAAATCCTCAAAAAAATAAATACCATTAGGAATGGTCAAGGAGTAACAAAGTTGAGAATTTATTAATGTATGATTACTGAGAATGCTAATGGGCTTTATAGTAGCGAGGCACCAATAAGTATAAGGTAGATCCTATTGCCATTAGTATTGTCCAAAACCAAAATTCAGCAGCACCGGTTAAGATTGACTTCCCATTGTCATCTAGAAGTAAAAACTTAAATCCTGAAGTTAGGTAATTACCCAAAGATACAGTTAACAAAAATAATGCCATCACGAAAGACTTCATCGATTTGGGTGCTTGGGTATATGCGAATTCGAGGCAAGTGATTGAAACCATTACCTCAGAAGCGGTTAAAATAAAGCAGGCCAAAACTTGCCAACCAATGTGTAACAAATAACCATTATCCAAAAACTCTTGAATCATTGAAGCGGTAAAAAACGCCAATACCATTAGCCATAATCCAATCCCCATTTTCTTGAGTGCATTGAGTTGAGTAAAACAACCAAGTACTGGGTAGAAATACCGAGTAAAGAGAGGGACGAGTATTAGAATAAAAAGTGGATTAAAAACGGCAGAAACTTGAGCTGGGAGTAATTCGTATCCGCCTAAGAATGGAATCCAGTCAGGAAGTATTCGAATCATTTCACGGGACTGTACCTGCCAAAGCGTGCCTATTTGATCAAATAATGCCCAAAAAAGAACTACAAATGAGAAAACGACCCATAATTTACCTAAGGCAAGAAGGTTTATCTTCTTGGTCAATTGCCTAAAGTACACGACTCCTTCAGCAGGTATATGAGCAAATTGACTGCGACCCATCCAGAAAAGAAAGGTAGCAAATGCCATCAAAACACCAGGTAGACCGAAGGCATAGTGATGCCCGAAAATTAGTTCGCCCTCTTCTTTTTGACCAACCAGCCAAATAAAATATGGATAAATGACTTCTCCCGCGGTACCTGCAACCCGTCTCGCCTCAAGTAAAAAAGGGGTAAGTATTCCAGATAAAAACGCCCCCAAGTTGATTGATAGATAGAACCAACCAAAGACTTTGGGTAACAGTTCTTGATTGGAAGGGCAAAATTGATCGCCAACATGAGCAGAGACGCAAGGTTTGATACCACCTGAACCAATGGCAATTAACACCAGTCCAATTAGCAACATGGATCTAGTGTCTCCAATCCATTCCATGCAGGCTAAAAACCCGTGACCTAAGCAATAGACTAAAGAAAGAATAAGAATAGTTTTATATTTTCCCCAAAAAGCATCAGCTAGTAACCCGCCTAGAATTGGAAAAAGATAAGCAGAACCAACAAACAAATGAACCCATGCCTCAGCTTCCTTGTTACCAAAAACATCTAATTCCCCTCCCGGTTGACTGAGATAGAGAGTTAGGTACGCAAGTAGGATAGAGCGCATTCCATAAAATGAAAACCTCTCTGCCCATTCATTGCCTATAATAAATGGAATGCCGGGCGGCATCGCCATGGTATTAACCGGATGATTGCGATACACGGTCTGAATTAATTTTTGTTCAACTTTTTGACTTCCCGACGATGTACCATTTCCCGTTCAAGGTCGCTCATTATTTCATTTTGCTCTAAGGAATTCGGTATGCGGGAACTCTTGCTTGATGTATTTTCGGATCTTAGCAAGAAGGTATGCCTCTTCAAAAATAGAAAAATATTTAATAATAACCCGATGAGGCAAAATAAATAGAAAGATTCACCAACTTGATTACTCAACATAATCGAAATAAAGAGAAGACCATTAAATAAAAAAATTAATTGTGCCTTCTCAATATTCATTTTCTATTTTTAAACTTATATTTTACTTAATTGCAACAAGATGAAAAACAATTGGACTATTGAAAATCTCTTCAATATTAGTAAAAGTGTGAAAATTTTTACAACACCTTTACCTTTAATTTTGGTTACAGTTATCTTTTTTCAGTCATGTGAAAAATTTACCCTTCCAACTGATGTTGAAAAAGTAGTCAACGATCAAAACAAAACACTTCCCGCAGACGGAATTAATGTACCGATTTCAATTAAAACAGAACCCATTAAAGTTCCCAATAGAGTGGAGCAAAAAACTGTACCAGTTGTCATTCAGCAACCGGTTCCTCAAGAAGAGGTAGCTCCGACCATTATCCGGGAAGAACCAAAGTTTTCAGAGGAATTACTTAAAGCAGTTCAAAACTGGACGAGAGTACCGAAGAGTGTCTTCCCCGCCCGCCCAGTTCTATCCAAGGTATCAATTAACCTTGAAGCTACCACCTCAAGTGGTCAAGTGATTGCCAACTCTCTTTCTCCGGCAGGTTCTGAGTTGCAAGTTTTAGGAATGAGGGGAAATACTCTTGTTGTTGCTAATCCAAACAATGCAAAACTTCGCGGAGAAGTAAATATTGACCAAACAGATTTTAAGCAATTACTCGCTTACCGTTTTGAATTAAACAAAAGAAAAAGGGCTGAATTAGATCGCAGAAAAGAGAAAATCGATACCTACACTGCTGAGAAGAATCCGAATTCACAAAAAAGCAGGCAGTCTGAAAAGATTGATGAGATTCCGGACCCTCTTGATTTTGGTCATGGAAGATTTTGTATTTGCAAAGACTGTCGCGAAAAGAGATTGGCTACTACTGGTAGTCTGAAATCTGGATTCGGGATTGATCCATAATACCCTTCCGTCATGAATAAAAAAAAGAAAAAGAAAACCATAGAGATTGGTGATCATGTAAAAGAAATCGTTGCTTCAAAAGGTTCGAAAAAAAGATGCGGTGAGGTCCTTATGATTCTCCAAGATGACCCTGGTGACCCAACCTGCGAACTACTGGAAGTGAATCCTGATGATTTAACGCCTCTTGAAAAAGGGACTGACGGTGTGCAAATGTTCAAGACCAAGCGGTCTAAGTTGAAGCACTATGTCCCTAGGAAACAATTATTCTCTAAAAAAACTTTCGAAAAAGGAGATGTTATCCAACACAAAAGAGGGTCATCCCTTAGATACGGTAGGATTGTTTGCTTCGTTCATCCAGATGGACTTTATTCTACCTCTCATGAAGAAGGTTATAATGGCAAAGATCTTCTAGAATGTGTTGAGATTGATAAGAAACCCGGACTTCTGCAGATCATTGGTCCAGACGGCGAACCCAAGCGTTTCCAAGCAAAAGGAAAAGATTGTAAAATTATGAAAGTTATTACAACAGACTCAAAGGGTGAAGAGACCACAATGCATCGACTTGATATTCCAGAAGAAGAATCTTTTTGATGCGATATTTCACATAATTTGCATTCCGGTATCTAATTCATATTGCGATACTTGCACAAACTTTGATGTTTTTATTTTATAGGCATTAATAAAGAAGTATCCTCGATATTTTTGTTTATTCTCGTAACATACTTTTATTCTCCCGTTTTGCCATTTGGTCATACACCACTTTAAGTCATAGGCCTTTACCAAATAATCAACAGACTCACTTCTGTTTAAAAAATAAATTCCATCTATTTTTTTTACCATTTTAATAAAAAAAAACCGTGCGAATGCACGGCTTTTAAAAATCAAATTAATAAGTTTTTTTAATTATAAGCACCAGCTTTGATTTTTTGACAGGAAGCAACGGACAATCCAACTTCAGCGGCTATCTCAGCAAGGGTCTTGCCTGTATTAAGTAAAGTCTTCACTTGTGATACTGCTTCGGGGGTGACTTTAGCTCTACGGGACTCGATTCCAAATCTTTTATAGAATTCAGAACGTGAAACGGGGGGGATTCCTTTAACATAACATTCTAGGTAATCAACCACCGAGCGAAACACTTTCCGTCCATCAGGTCTAACATGGCGTTTATGATCGTCTTTAATAGAGGGATATAGAGTGGAAAGCTTAACTTTTGCCGGTTTTAAAGTTTGGCTTTTTATCTTTTTTTCAATTTTTGACTTTAATGCTTTTAATTCTTTAATGTCTTCAATTTGATCTAAGTTCATATTATTTAAGGGTTATGTAGACTTTATTTACATTATGATTATATATGTAAAGATGAAATTATTTTAGATCAATTTTCTGTCTAAGTTTCTGTACTGAATAGCCTCTAGTAAATGATCTCTTTTAATCTCTAAACTACCCTGCATGTCCGCAATAGTTCTTGATACCTTCAGGATGCGAGTGTATGCACGACTTGATAGGGCTAATTGCTGCATTGCCTGTAATAAAATCTTCTTATTTTCCGAATTCAAAATACAAACCTTTTCAATTAATGAATCATGCATTGATGCATTAGTTTTTGTCCCTATTTTAGTATAACGATCCATTTGAATTCGCCTGCAGTTCTCTACTCTTTTACGAATGGCAGTAGAACTTTCTCCCGGTTGTAAATTTTGTAGTTCGGAAATTTCTAGGGCAGGTGCATCTACATGAAGATCAATTCTATCCAGCAATGGACCACTAATTTTAGCACGATATTTCTTAATTTGCGGGATAGAGCATCTACAATTGTTTTTCGCGTCCCCTAAATATCCACATGGACAGGGATTCATGGAAGCGACGAACATAAAGCGACTCGGTAAGGTAACTTTTCCCGCACTCCTAGAAATTGTAACAGATCCGTCTTCAATTGGTTGCCTTAATACCTACAGTACAGACCTTTTGAATTCAGGTAACTCATCAAGAAAAAGAACTCCATTATGCGCCAAAGAAATTTCTCCAGGTCCAGGAGTTGTTCCACCACCAATTAATCCAACATCACTAATAGTGTGATGGGGGGAACGAAACGGGCGAAGTCTATCTCCATTACTAATTTCAATACCTTGCCCATTTGCGGAATAAATTCTGACAATTTCAATAAATTCATCAAGGGAAGGATAAGGTAAAATAGAAGGTATTCTTTTGGAAATCATGGATTTTCCAGAACCTGGAGGACCAACGATAAGTAAATTGTGACCACCTGAAACAGCAACTTCTACAGCACGACGAAGCTTTAATTGCCCCTTAACCTCGCTGAAATCGTCAGGAAAGCTAATAGTTTCTGCAGTATCAAAAAGCTCTCTGCTTTGTATTGGCAACAGATCTTTCACGCCGTTTAAAAAGTCTACCGTTTCAGCCAACGTATTGACTCCATATACGTTGATCCCTTTGACGATGGATGCCTCTTTAGCTGATTCCATAGGCAAAATAATACCGCTGAAATTCTGCCCTTTAGCTAATAGTGCCATGGAAATCCCGCCTCGGATTGATCTTAATTTCCCTGATAAACCTAACTCGCCAGCTATTAGAAACCGTCTAATGGGTTCAGCATTTAGCTGTTTCGTAGATGCAAGAAGGCACAGAGCAACGGGTAAATCAAATGCACTACCCTCTTTTTTTAGGTCAGCTGGTGCCAGATTAATTGTGACTCTGGTTCTGGTAAGACTAAATCCACTTGTGGTTAAACTGGATTGCACTCGATCCAGGGATTCTTTAACCGCAGTATCTGGAAGACCAACCAAAAAGACCTTAGGGTCTCCGCTCTCACCACTATTAGCTTCTACCGAAACTGGTATAGCTGAAATGCCCTGTAATGTGGCTGAATAAGTTTCAGAGAGCATTGATTTAGAGAAGTTAGGAGCGAGATTTAATCATTCTTGAAATTTCCTGAAACGAAGAATGACTGGATGCCTTCAATTTACCAAAAAGAAAGGTTTCAAGAGGAATAACTTTCACACCAAGGTGTTGTATTTGACTTAATGCTAAATCTCCATCCTCTTTCCTTCTACTAGCGACACAGTCTGAAATTACCGAAACATCCAATCCCTGCTTCAGGGCATCCATTACCGTGAGAAATACGCATATAGAGGTTTCAATACCTGAAATTACTAATTTTTGAATCTTTAATGAACTTATTAATTCACAAAAATCCAACGACCCGAATGCAGAGAAAGAATCCTTTGTAAT
>OMJS01000041.1 GCA_900299365.1 Opitutales bacterium | reverse complement strand
TTCAATGAAACTTCGATTCGGAAGGTGATCCGGTTTCTTGAGGACCGTTTCAATCACAGCAGTCTGGAATGGTACACCGCATCCGAAGGAGAAAAATGCAGACTCCACCTCGAGATCCAGACCGATCATGAAACATCAGGAATGCTGGATCAGAGGGTCGATCTTCCGGAACTGGAAAAAGAACTGAGTGACCTGATCAATCCCTGGGATTATCGCCTCAAGGAATGGCTTCGCAATCATTATCACGGATCTGATGGGAAATTGCTTTTTGAACGGTATTCGCCATTGATGCCGGAACATTACAAGGCCAGGGTCAGTTGTGAAGAAGCTGCTGAAGATATCCGTTTTCTGGAAAAACTCTCCCATGGAGAATCGATTCAAGTGGATTTAAAGCCCTTTCAGACTCCAACTGTGATCAGCGGTGCTGTTTCGCTTTTGCTTCTCTACACCCGTGAACAGTTGGATCTCAACAGGGTCATGCCTGCACTTCAGAATCTTGGCGTGCATGTCATCGATCAACTCTCCACCCGTTTTGGAGACCATGAAACAACCCTGGGTTACATCCAATCATTTCGAGTCACGCGCACGGATGGTTCCGCCATCGACGAAAGTCGATACAAGCCATTGATTGAAGAAATCCTGCGTGAAGAATTCCTTGAAAGAACACGTAACGACCCGTTAAATGCCCTTGCTTTATTGGCGGATTTGAACCTCGGAGCGATTAAAATCCTACAGCTTTACCGCAACCTTTATCTCCAGTTGGATGATCCCTACAGCAGAGATACGGTCAACCAGTGTTTGTTGAGAAACCCCGGCTGCGCAAAAAGTCTTTACCAAATATTTTTGACACGATTCTCTCCAGCACAAAATTTCGGCCCCCTGGAATACCGTCAAAAAGTCCTCCTTCCCGAAAAAGAGAATCAGTTCAAGGATCTTCTCAATGAGGTCAAGGACATCAGTGAGGATGTCATTTTAAAAAGACTCTATGATTTGATTCAAAACACGCTCAGAACTAATTTTTTCAGGAAACATGAAATCTCTGAAACTTTCATCTCGATCAAACTGGATTCGAGAAAAGTTGAGAAAATGCCGATCCCCACTCCGCTCTTCGAAATTTTTGTCCAAGATGTAGGAATGGAAGGCACACATCTGCGCTTTGGGAATGTCGCTCGGGGAGGTCTGCGATGGTCCGACCGGCCGGATGATTTCCGTACTGAAATTCTTGGATTGGCGAAGACCCAACAATCGAAAAATGTTGTCATCGTTCCAGTTGGTTCAAAAGGAGGATTTGTCCTGAAAACCGAAATCAAGGACCGGAAAACCCTCCGAGAAGAATCTCACTTACAATATCAGCGTTTCATCAGGGGAATGCTTGAAATTACAGACAACCTCGATCCTAACGGGAACCCATCCCACCCCCGTGATGTGATCTGTTATGACTCGATGGATCCCTACATGGTCGTAGCCGCAGACAAGGGGACAGCAACATTTTCTGACACGGCAAATCAGATTTCCAAGGAATACGGTTACTGGCTGGGAGACGCCTTTGCTTCCGGAGGATCGAGCGGTTACGACCACAAAGAAGAAGCAATCACATCACGCGGTGCCTGGGAATGCATCAAACTTCATTTTCTGGAAATGGGGCATGAAATAGAATCAGAAATCACCAGGGTCGTAGGGATTGGAGACATGAGCGGCGATGTTTTTGGAAACGGGATGTTGCTCAGCAAAACCCTCCAGTTGAATGCGGCCTTCAATCACCTCCACATCTTTCTTGACCCGGATCCAGATCCTGAACTCAGTTGGAAAGAACGTCACCGTCTCTTTCAGATGAGTAATTCAAGCTGGAAGGATTACAACTCTTCGATCATCAGCAGGGGCGGAGGAGTCTTTGAGAGACGGGCAAAGGCCATCGATCTCTCTCCAGAAACTCGGGAGATGCTTGGCACCGACGAAAAAAGCCTTACCGGAGAAGAGGTCATTCAATTGATTTTAAAAATGAAAGTCGACCTGATCCTTTTCGGCGGTGTTGGGACTTTCGTAAAAAGTCCTGCCCAAAATAACCTTCAAGTGGGAGACCAAGCCAACAATTCCATCAGGATCGATTCCAGTGAACTCGGAGCAAGAGTGGTCGGTGAAGGCGCAAACCTCGGCCTGACTCAACTCGCCAGGATCGATTTCAATCACCGAGGAGGCCGGCTCAACACCGATGCGATCGACAATTCTGCAGGTGTCAACATGTCTGATTATGAGGTGAATCTGAAAATCCTGCTGGAAAAGATGCAGAAATTGAAAAAAATCACTTCAGAGTCTGAACGAAACCATCTTCTTGAGGAAGCAACCGATGAGGTTTCAGAACTGGTTCTTGCGAATAACCGGGCACAACACCGTTTGATTTCGAAAGATGTTCTCCGTTCCAAAAAACGGTTTCGCCATTTTCGCAGTCTGATCCAACATCTCAGCGAAAAAGGGCTCAACAAACGAAGTGAATACATTCCTTCCAGAAGCGAACTGGATCAGTATGAGCAATCCAAACAACCGATCCCGCGTCCGGTTTTGGCAGTCCTCCAGGCTTATGCCAAGATGGAAGTCTATGAAGCCTTAACGGCTCCGGAGGTTGAGATCATTCCTTCCCAGGACGAAGAATACCTGGCCTACCTTCCGGAAAAATTAAAAACGAAATTTGGAGAGGAAGTACATCAGCATCCACTGAAAAAGGAAATCATTTCAACCGTGATCACCAACCGGATTGTCAACCAGGCTGGAAGCTGTTTTTTCGCAAGAATGCAGCATTTGAGCGGAAAAAGCATCCCACAGATCTCGCAGGCATACCGGATCATGGAAACCTGCATCAATGCCAAAGTTCTGCGTCAACGAATCGATGAATTACCCGGGTTTTCTCTGGAAGAGCGCTACCTGGCCCAGATCGACCTGGAAGAAAGCATCTTCAATCTGGTCAGAACCATCTTGGAAGAAAATGCTGACATCAGTGAAGGTTGGGTGGTTTCTCAATTTCAGTCAATCCTTGCAGAATTGGAAAATACAAAAATTTCTCAAGATCCTCCTGCCACAGATCTTGAAGGTGATCTGGAGAATTCCAAACAAGAGTCTTCATTGGAAACGGAAATCTCTATCAGGGATTCAGAAAAACCAAAGATCAAATCAGAATCCTTGATCCCTGCTGATTTGAAGCAATCCCTGCATCTGCTGCCGGATGTTTTGCATCTGGTTCAAAACTTTGATTTACCGGTTATTCTTGCCCGAAATCTGGTGATTCAAATCGAAGAAAATTTCGGATTCAAATGGATCCTCGCACAAATGGATTCAATGAATATTCAGACCAATATGGAACTCGAACATCAGGACATGCTCACCCGTAATCTGGGATTGCGAAAGAAAAAGCTCCTGCAGCTTTCCACACCCTTCTTTTTGGAAAACAACAAATTAGAACTTAGAAATTGCTTCAGCAAGCTGGGTAATGAATTTGAAACCGGATTAAACAACTATCAAAAATTGTTGGATGAAATCCAGGGAGGACCTACCGTCAATCTGAATAATTTAACAGTACTCTTAAGTCGACTGGACTTTCTGGAAAAAATCAAAACACCCGCCAACTAGGGTAACGCGGATTGAG
>OMJS01000040.1 GCA_900299365.1 Opitutales bacterium | reverse complement strand
TTTGTAGGGAATGAAAACGAGTGTGGGGAGAGGTGACTTCCGCCATTTTCTGATCGATGGAGATGGTGTTACGGTCGGAAGGCCCAAGTTGCCCACCGGTCAGCCAGATTTTTTGGCAATTGTGATGATGCCCCAGACCACCCGGATGATGGAGTCCGCTGATCGGTGTGATAACCGAACGGTGTTTCTCAAGCGGCTTGAGAGACCGTGAAAATTTGTAATCAGCCCCATCGGTAGTGATCTGATAGTCGAGTGTGTTCACTCCGTTGGGCAAATAAATGAACGCACTTCGCTTGGGCATGACCGGCTCGGCTGCCATGAGCGGAGTCATACAGTCGAGCATGGGCAGGGCAATAAAGGTTCCGAGCCCCTTGAGGGCATGACGGCGGTTCATGAGCCAGGATTGCGTATTTATATTACTCATAATGATTTTACCTTTTCCGTAGAAGATCAGAAAGAGCTACTGCCCGGATGACCTCCCTGAGTTTTGATTTTTTAAGTTTTGCGTTTTGGACAATCGCGTCAATGTCTTTGCGATCATCCACGGTAAGTACCCGTCGCAGAGCATAGGTGCAGAGATGCTCGACAAACGCGTGCAGAAACCGATCCTTATCATCCAGAAGCAGATTCTTGAATTCATGGGCGTTGGCAAAGGGGCGACCGTCGGGCATTTTTCCGCTCGGGTTGACTGGTGGGTTGGCACCTTTTCCCTTGGCCACAATCTCATGGGTGCGCCATTGCCCGATTGCATCGAATTGATCAAAGGCCAGGCCCAGCGGATCAATGTTTTTGTGACAGGCCGCACAATTTGGATCCTTGGCGTGAGCTTCCAGTTTTTGACGAATGGTAGCTTTGGGGCTGTCCGGGGGATTGGGTTCGATCGGGTCGACATTGGCCGGAGGGGGAGGGGGCGTTTTTCCAAAAAAGGCTTCACTTACCCATACTCCACGATGAACCGGGCGGTGACGGGTACCATCTGAAGTGAGCCCAAGTACGGCACCGGTGGTGAGGAGTCCACCCCGATTGTGCTCGGGTCGCAGTGAAACTTTTTGAAAGCCTCCTTTGTCCGGTTCAGGTAGATCGTAAAATTCACAGAGCCGTGGATTGGCCATGGTCCAATCCGACTGGATGAAAGAATCAAGGGGGAGGTTTTCATCAAAGACTTCGCGGAAGAAATGAACCACTTCTTCCCGCATACTCGCCTCCAGCCATACTTCATAATTAGGGTAGAGTTTAAGATCGGGCGGAAACATTCCCAGTTTATGCAGTTGCAACCACTGGCGTGGGAAGTCATCGATGAAACGGTTGATCTTGGAATCGGACAGCATGCGGTCCACTTCGTTCTCCAATGATTTTGGATCGGTGAGAAGTTCTCCAGTCTTCGCCTTGGTAAAGAGTTGGGAATCAGGCATCGAGCTCCACAGGAAATAGGACAGACGTGAGGCCAGTTCGTGATTGGTCAGGCGTTCACGCTTTTCAACTTCACCTTCCACCAAATAGGTAAAGTGCCGGGAAGTGAGGACGCCAAGCATCGCCGCCTGATAGGCATCGTTCATCGATTCCCCCAGTTTTTTCTCTTCTTCGAATACCTTCAAATAGGGTTGTAGTTCAACATCTTTGACGGGTCTTCTCCATGCACGCTCCGCGAATATTTTGAGCTTCGCAGTAACTTGATCAAGGGTGGCATTGTTTTCAGGTACCAGTCCGATTCGCGTGGCGTGCTCAGTTTTCGAAACAATGGGACCTTCCCATTCAATCCAGTCGAGTAGGACAAACGAGAATATGCCGTTTCCTTCCTCGTCGAACATTTTGGGAGCTACGGGGTTGAGCAGGGTGGTCTCGCTGCTGTGGGTAAAGAGATAATTGCTTGAAGAAAGGGCGTTCCGGTAATGAGCACCCTTTCGACGGTCGATCACATTGGTGCTGATCAGATTAAAGTCCAGGTTTAATGGCATCTCCAGAAAGACCTCGAATTCAATTATCTCAGGCTCATCCTCCGGGGCGACCACGTCGATTTCGATCAATCCTTCGTTGGCTGCTTCAAATGTCATTTTTCCAATTCTTAAGTGGGCGATTTGCCCATCCTTGGGCCGAATCCCGCTCACCTTCATTTTTGCCCGGTAGAGCCCACTATGTTCGGGGCCCGTGCGACCGAACCAATTATGTCTGAATGCCTGCTGTAACCGGCCCGGAAAAATAAGGGAACGAAGAGGTCTTTTAATTCCAAATCTTTGGAGGGTTTCTTTGTGCTTGTCTGCACCCCCGTAACGGAGATCCGCTGCGGTCTTGCGAATGATTTTAGATGGAATGCTTTTAGTGGGGAAGGCACGGGACAGAACCGTCTGAGCCGCCTTGTAATATCTTTCAACATGGGAGGGGGAAAGCGTAAGTTGGGAACCAATCCGTTCAAAGCCATGCCAGAGAGGGTCGGCATTGAGTTCGCCCGGTTTTGCGGGGTCGTAGCGTACACCCAAAAGATCGTACACGGTGTTTTGATATTCTTTTCGGCTCAAACGATAGTGGGCTACGGGTGGACGGGCAGCCATGCGGGCCGCTTTGCCCTCGCTTAATTTTTGATCCAGTTGAGCGATAAAGGTGGAGATTTCTTTTTCGCTTGGACGCGGCTCTTCCTCGGGTGGCATTTCTCCGGCATTGATCCGTTCAACCACCTCTGCCCATAAATGACTATCGATACCATTTTTGAAATCTCGCGAGAGGGTATCGATCCTTAGATCCCCCTTTTCTTTTTTGAGACCATGACAGTTCACACAATGGGCATCCAAAAATGCTTCGAAAGACGGATTCTTTGCGAAAACGAACCCCTTTGTCAAAAGGATCAAAATGAGGAAACGAAACATACTAAATTTCTAATATGCTGGAGAAAATTAAGCAAAGTGAAATCTTCTTATTTTGCGTTAATTTTCTGTTAATTTACGCCAAGATTTTAGGTAAATTTTATTTTATATCTATCGGTATTCTCAATTTACGATGATTGAAAACGGAGAGGCAGGTAAACCTTCCTGGTTGTAGAGGTTTGCTGAGGGAAAGGGATTCGGAGCCCATGCGTAACGCACTTGTTTGGGTACTATACCTTTCTTACCACTTACTATGATCTGGCTTCCGGAGATTTCGGCCTCTGCGGATGCAAACTGGCCGTCTTCGCCAGCTACTTCAAATCCACCCAACTTGCCGATTCCGTTCACACCTGCCTGTAGACCTGATTCGCCGTTATGAAAGGATAAGCTCAGTTTCCCTTCGCCAATTGGTTTAGCGGACTTGATGAGGGGACCATTTGCGATTCGTTTTTCGCCGTAGACATGTGCACGGGCCAGCAGGGCCAGACGTTCTCCTACCGGCTTTTTGTTGGCCGGATGCAGGTCGTTGGGATCGCCGACATCGATGGTGATTGCCATGGCTGTGTTGGCAACGGTTTCATTGGTTAGGCGCTGCGACTCGCGCAAGGTCATCCAGTCTTCTTTTGCTTTGGCAAAGTTCGGTAGTTGGACAAAGAGAAAAGGGAAATCGCCCTGCGCCCAGCGTTTGCGCCAGTCGGCTATCATCATGGGGAAAGAGGTCGCGTATTCTTCGGCTCGTTTTGGATAGCAATTGGCTTCGCCCTGGTACCAGATCGCGC
>OMJS01000039.1 GCA_900299365.1 Opitutales bacterium | reverse complement strand
GCCACTTGTTTCGACTTTTTTTACAAATTCAGTAATGATTTGCGTTGATGCTCCGACTTCGGACATAGCATCAAGATAAATTTGAAAATGGCTGGTGTACATAACATCCTTTCCATTTCCATAAGCTTGATCCGACTCTTCTTCCATAACAATTTCATTGATAAACCGAACCAAGTTACCATTGGGATTAGGTACCCAAGGTGACCCACTCGGTACCAAATCAAGTTGTAGTTTTTTAAGCAATGACATGAAATCCCATACCGCAAAGATATGATGTTCCATGAAGATTTTTAATTCATCGATTGAATTAATACTTTCAAAAATGGGATGACTTTCGAGCTTCTGCTTAAGAGGTAGTAATGAATCTAAATTCATGCTTGTAATACTATTCTAAATCGAACAAGTGCCAAGATTTGATCAATTAAGGGGAGTGGCGCTCCCGCTGGGAGTCGAACCCAGATCTTCGGTTCCGGAGACCAATGTTCTATCCATTGAACTACAGGAGCGTATGATAAATAAGAATCAAATCTCTTAAATTGTATTGGGTCAAATTCAATAGCTTTCTCTAAGATTTTCAATTCAAGGGTTGACTTTATCCGCCCTTATTGAGATTGAGTCTCAGTATCAATTGAGATTGAGTCTCATTAAATAACTAACATCTGATGAAAACCTACCTGAAACCGATTCATATCATTACCCTCGCAACTTTAATCTGTACTAATTCAACAACTGCACAAGAAGACACACAAGATACGGACTACCTTTCTCCGTTCAATGTCATTGGGAGTAAGGAAGATATTCCCGAATTAGAGGGTACTGGTACGGTTCTGGCGACAACCGACCTAAAACCTTTTTTTCATACTGATGTGAACGAAATTTTAAGAGAGGTTCCAGGAGTTTATTTACGGGGCGAAGAGGGATATGGGTTGTTTCCCAACATCAGCCTTCGGGGGGTTGACTCACTACGTTCTGCCAAGGTTTCGATTTTGGAGGATGGTATCCCTTCTTCGCCATCGCCCTTTTCTGATCCGGCTGCTTATTATTCCCCAACTGCTGGGAGAATGTCTGGTTTTGAAATTCTCAAGGGTTCTAGCCAAATGAAATTCGGTCCCAACACAACCGGTGGAATAATCAACTATCTTTCCACCCCAATTCCATATGAGCAAAAATCTCATTTTCGGGCGTCCTATGGTGAACATAATGAAAGAATTGCTCATGCCTATTCCGGTGGCAAAAACGAATTGGGGTCTGGCAAATTGGGTTATCTGCTTGAAGTGTTTGATCATCGAACCGATGGATTTAAGTCGATCAATGCCTTGGGCAATGCTGTAGGCGGAAAAGCTCCCGTTTCCAAAAATGATATCACAATAAAGCTTGGGTATGAATTTGGGGAGGGCGACTACCTTGAATTTAAAGCGGGTAGAACCAGTCTGGATGCTGATGTCAGTTACATTGGTCTTAGTCAGGAAGATTTTGCCGCCAATCCCTACCAGCGCTACCACAACACCAAGCTGGATAATATGGACTCCGAGCAAACCCGTTACTATCTGCGCTATCTTAAAGAAATCGATGAGGGAACAACCTTAAAAACAACCATATTCCATAACGAATTTGATCGGGATTGGTACAAAATTGGGAAAGTTGGGGTGGAAAATAACTCCACAAACTCAATCGAATGGAAATCAATCGGCAAAGGAGCTTTTGCCAGCTCGAATCACATTAACATGCTTCGAGGTTCAGGAGATATGAATGATACGAACTCGTACAGTGGCCAGGGTCAAGTGAAGTATAAGCACAATGACCGCAACTATAAAAATACTGGTATCCAGGCATCTATATCCAAGCAGTGGGAGAACCATATCTTTGAATTAGGAGGCAGATATACCAAGGACCACTACACCTACAAGGATTACACTGAAGATATATACAATGTATCCAATGCTGGCGACGGTACGGCTTCCCTGTCCTATGATTCTTCGACTTCGAGTAGTAAGGGTACCGCTAAAGATAGAGTCTCCAAAGCATGGGAAACTTACCTTACGGACGAAATTTTACTGGACCGCTTCACCGTAAGTCCCGGTATTCGCTACACTTCGGTCGAATATGAATACAAGGGTGCCAAAAGATCCGTAAACGATGTATTAGCCGGGCTAGGGGGGACCTATGACTTAGGAGAACATTTAATATTTGCTGGGGTGCATCAGGGGCACGCCTTACCTGGTTACAGTGCAGCCACAAGCAATCTAGAAGAAGAAAAATCAATCGGGTTCGAAATTGGAACAAGGGGATCATTTACATCCGTGAATTATGAGTGGGCTTACTTTAACACCAAGATCAAAGATATGATCGCTGTGCCATCTCTTGCCAGTGGTCTAGGTGATGAGGCGAGAAATATTGGTGAGGCAACCATCGATGGGATTGAACTATTGCTCTCCGGAAACCTGATTTCAGAAGGATCGTTCTCTCTGCCATTCTCCCTTGCTACTACTTTTACCAACGCGAAGTTCGATACTTCCACAGGTGCGGATTCTGGAGATCGCTACACGGGAGGTTTGAAAGGTAACAAAATTCCCTTTGTCCCTAAGATTCAATATAACGCAAGGCTAGGCGTGGTTTTTGAGCATTGGAGCTCCTATCTTAATTATCACTGGCAGGATGATGTCTATGTCGATGCGGCAAACAGTTCCAAAATCGATGATTATGGCACCGTGGACTGGTCGGCTTTCTTTGACATTAAATCTGGTGTAACCCTATTTGCTAAGGTCACTAACCTTACAGATGAAAAATATGCAACCAGTGATATGCCCGATGGCCTCCGACCCGGTGCTCCCAGAGTTGCAAGCCTTGGCATGGAATTTAATTTCTAGAATCATTGCAACTTAAGAAAATTAGCCAAATACAAGCTACTTTGAAAAAAGAGTCTTCATTGACACACCGATAGCTCGTGCTATTTTAGTTAATTATTTGCTCGGTAGCTCAGTGGCAGAGCAGGTGGCTGTTAACCACTTGGTCGCTGGTTCGAATCCAGCCCGAGCAGCCATTTTTATGTATACCCTACTTGGTATCTAATTCTGGCCAACGATCGAGTTTTCTGTGAAGAGTTCGTCGGCTAATGCCCATAAGCTTTGCGGCTTTGGTTCGATTGCCTTGAGCTTCAAGTAATGCATTACGGAGTAACTTCTTTTCGTTTTCCTCCACAGAGAGAGTGGGCTTACACAATTTTTCTGATGAATCAGCCTCAGATGATGGGAGGCTAAATCTTGGATCAAGATCATAGGGGGTTATTTCTTTCCCCCTATTTAAAACAACTAAGTTTTCGCAAAAGTTGCGGAGCTCGCGAATATTACCGGGCCATCCATAATTTTGTAAAATATTTAAAGTTTCCCCGGATAATACAGGTGATTCAAAACCATTTTCCTCAGAATATTGGGAGAGGAAATGTTTGAGTAACAAAGTTAGATCGTCCCCTCTTTGACGAAGGGGGGGTAATTCGATGGAAACAACATTTAATCGGTAAAATAGATCTTCCCTAAATTCACCATCTTGAACCATTTGTAATAGATTTCGGTTGGTGGCACAAACTAAACGAACATCAAGTTTTAGTGTTTTAGAGCTACCCAACCTTTCAATAGTTTTGGATTCCAAAAACCGCAATAATTTAACTTGAGTTGATGGATCAATTTCACCAATTTCATCTAAGAAAAGAGTTCCATTATTTGCAGATTCAAATCGACCAATTCTACGTTCTGTAGCCCCGGTAAATGCACCTTTTTCATGTCCAAAAAGTTCACTTTCTAATAGATTAGCAGGTAGGGCAGCACAATGAACAGCTATATAAGGTGACCTAACTCGGTTACTGTTTTGATGAATGGATTGAGCAAATAATTCTTTTCCTGTTCCTGTTTCACCTGTTAAAAGGACTGTTGCTTTTGAAGGACCAACCAGTCTGACTTTTTCAAGAACATTCTCCAAGGCAGCGGATTGACCCATAATACCATTGAAGCTAAATTTTTTATCTAGTCTTTGATGGAGATGTTTATTTTCGGCCTCTAGTCTTCTTTCTCGTAGTCCTCTTCTAATTAGAAATTCAAGCTGCTCCAAGTTTACAGGTTTGGGTAAAAAATCGAAGGCACCGCGTTTCATTGCCTCTACCGCGACATCAACTTCGCCGTATGCAGTCATCATAACACATAATGGATTACTTGGGTGCCTGATCGCTAAATCAATAACAGTCATTCCAGTTTCTCCTGGCATCCTTAAATCAGTAAGAACAACTTGAAAGTCTTCCTGACTAAGAGCCATTTCCGCTTCCTTTGCATTACTGGCACAAAATACCTCAAATTCATCCTCTAAAGCCAATTCGAGACCTTCACGGGTGTGCTCCTCATCATCTACGATTAATAGGTTGGGCTTCATAAGTTCGGATTACTTCTCCTCAAGATAACGATTGTTGAATCCTTTTCGAGGGAATTTAAGAGTAACAATTGTACCTGATCCAAATTTGCTATCAATGCCTACTTCTCCGTTATGATTTTTCATTATTCGATGAACAATCATCATTCCTATACCATTTCCCTTCTCTTTTGTGGTGAAATAAGGCTCAAATACCCTTGATACATTTTCTTTTTTTATACCAACACCATGGTCGATTATTTGTATAGTAATAAAGTCATTTTCCCATGAAATAATGATTCGGATTTCGGAATTATCAGAAACTGCATCGAAGGCATTTCCAATAACATTAAAAAAGACCTGTTTAATTTGTTCTACATCGCCATCAATAATTGGATCCTTGTCCTCAGTATCAAGTTTGATCTTAATTTTTTTACTACTTAATTCTTTTTCTTTTAAGAGTAATACTTCCTCAATAATTGTATGGATATTTATTTCCTTAAAATCTGGTATTGTAGGTCGTATTGCTTTAAGGAAATGGACAATAATCCCATCGAGTCGCCTGACTTCCTTGACGCAAGATTGTAGAGATTTTTCCAGTTTTGACTTATTCTTTTCATCCAAATCTTTTTGCTTAAATGTTTTTTGGAGAACCTGAAGATGAATATTGATTGAGTTTAGAGGATTTCCAAGTTCATGAGCAACTCCTGCTGCAAGGTCCATGATCGTTGATACTTTTTCATTTTCTATCTTTTCCTCAACATTCGATTTTTCCTCGGTAACATCGGTTAAAACAACCGTGATACCATCATCATTTTGAAAGGATTTATCTTTTAATCTTGCATCAATGGGAACTGCATAAACTCGTAAATGCCTTTTTTCTGGATAATTAATCGTAATTTCACGCACTACCACTTCAGGTCTACTATTTTCTGATAAACGATCTAGTCCAAGTGACTTGGTCAAATCTGGAGCAGCCCGAAATAACGAAACCTTTTCTCCAAGTTCTGGTTTGAGACCAATTAACCTTCTACCTTGCTGGTTCGAATAGGTAATAATTCCATTTGAATCGATTACTAAAATCCCGTCTCTAATTACATCAAAAACTGTCTCCAGCAGTTTTCTTTCTCGGGCCAACCTTTGAACTAGGTTACTAAGGTTAACCTCATCAAGGTCATCCAATTTCCCAAGTACTTTATCTAGTGGGCTTTTTCTTGGCATGATAAGTGGATTAGATTGAGTATTTTTTCTGCAATAATTGATTTACGAGAATAAGATAGTTTCTTCTCTTCACCGAAAGAAGATAGCATAGTTACTTCATTATTTTCAGACTCAAAACCTATCTTCTTTTGGGAAATATCGTTCGCAATAATCCAATCGAGATTTTTTTCGATAAGTTTCTTCTTTGCTGAATTTAGTATATCATTTGTTTCTGCCGCAAATCCAACCACGACTTGATTATTTGATTTTCGGGTTCCTAAATTTTTTAGAATATCAGGATTTTGGATCAGGGTAATCTTTCTAGGAAATTTATCCTTGTGCAATTTTACATGATGATACTCCGAAGGACGGTGGTCTGAAACCGCAGCACACATAATGATCAGATCGTTAAATTTACTTTCAGCATACATAGCCTCTTCCATTTCAAGTGCCGTGTCGACACTGATTAACTGTACCCCTTGGGGGCACGGAATGTTTACATTTCCACTTACCAGAGTTACCTGCATACCCATTCGCTTTGCTGCTTCAGCTAATGCATAGCCCATTTTCCCAGTGGATGGGTTTGAAATATACCTCACAGGGTCGATCCATTCACGAGTTGGACCCGCCGAGATTAAGCAATTTTTCAAAGATTTTTTCTTCAAGATTTGTGGCGACAATGTTAATAGATGATGATTCCATATTTTATCGATGAATGAAAGCAATCAATCTCCCCAATTGAAATCTAAGGAAAACATTTGGATTAATTTTGGGTTCAATTTAATAATTCCAGTTCTTCTTCTAAGGAAAGGAGATGATTGGTTTGGAGAAACAATTGGTAAAATAACAGAATCATCACCAGATTCGACAGAGGTTTCTTCCATTCTTTTAGTCATGGCGGTATTTTTTCCAGTTGCCTATGGTACCTATGATTTTGTGCAAAGAAGAAGGTGGAATTTCCTTAGCATTTTAGGAGCAATTAGTGCTCTCCTAACTGGAGGTATCGGGTTAATGCCTGGTGGATCAGTCAATATGTTTGCATTAAAAGAGGCTACTCTACCTGCTCTACTCGCTTTGCTTGTTATTGTAACGCTCAATACCAAAAAACCATTAGTAAAAATGTTTTTGTACAATCCGGATATTTTTCAAGTTGATAAAATCGATTCACATTTAATTGAAAATGGAACAAGTCTTCAGTTCCATAGATTACTTACAAAATGTACCTGGTTACTTGCTGCAACCTTTCTTTTCAGTGCTATCTTGAACTTCATTCTTGCCCGAATAATTGTAGTAACTGAACCCTTCACTAATAAAAATGCCTTCAACGACGAAGTCGGGGTTATGATGGCTTGGAGTTTCCCAGTTATTAGCCTGCCCTGTATGGTAGTGAGTGGCTACACAATATGGCTATTGATCAGAGGAATTAAGGATTGTACTGGCTTGGAAATGGAAGAGGCTATAAGACAGAAGTCTAATTAGCTAGCGATTTGCTAATGGTTCGTAATACCTAAGTGTTGAGCCTTGATATATTTGTCTAGGACGATGGATCCGTTTACCAGTTTGAGCAATTTCTTTCCAATGTGCTAGCCAGCCTGGAGCACGACCAATCGCAAATAAAACAGTAAAGGTATTCGTAGGAAACCCAAGGGCTTGCAAGATTATGCCACTGTAAAAATCTACATTAGGGTAAAGTTTGCGATCTATAAAATATGGGTCCTGTAAGGCAACTTCCTCAAGCCTGCGGGCAATATCAAGTATCGGACTGGAAACCCCAAGGGCTTCTAGTGCCTGATCACAAGCAGATTTAAGAATTTTAGCACGGGGGTCATAGTTGCGATAAACGCGATGCCCAAACCCCATTAATCGGGATTTTCCTTCCTTTGCAGACTGGATAAAACCACTTCCATCATCTCCTGAACTATGGATGTCATTAAGCATATTAATCACAGCCATATTAGCACCACCGTGGAGAGGTCCCCATAGGGCCGAAACTGCCCCAGCTAAGGAAGCAAATGGATTTGCTCCTCCCGAGGCAATCATTCTGCATGTGGAAGTTGAACAGTTCTGCTCGTGATCCGCATGCAGAAGAAATATCAAATCTAATGCCTTACTAAGGGATGAGTTAATTGGTTTGTCCCCTTCTTTAGCAAACATCATTGAAAGAAAGTTTGTACAGTAATTATGGGATTTATCAGGGTTCTTAAATGATTCACCCACTTTTTTTCTATGGCTGGCAGCAGCGAGGGCGGGCAGAGCTGCGATAATAAGTGCTGCTGCATCATCAAAATTCTCCAAATCTTTTTGACGGTCATTAGTACAGAGATGCGAGCAAGCACCACCAAGAGCTTGCAACCCAGTGGCCAAAGAAGCCATCGGGTGAATATTGGCGGGCAATGATTCAACCGCTTTTAAAACTTCTGAGGGCAGGTTTTGGAAAGCTGAAACCTTTTCCTGAAAATTAGATAGTTGAGCCGAAGTAGGTAACTCTCCATTGAGCAAAAGGAGGCAAACCTCAAGAAAATTTGCTTTTTCTGCAAGTTCCGCGATGTCGTAACCCCGATATCGCAGAATCCCTTTATCTCCATCAATAAAAGTGACCGAACTTTCGCAAGAACCTGTGTTGCCATAGCCATCGTCATAGGTAATTACACCACTGTTTTTTCGAAGCTGACTAACATCCAAGGCTTTTTCATTTTCAGTACCGATAAGCACATTTAATTCGAAGGAGGAATCACCAAAAGTAAGAGTCGCTTTGTCAGACATAATCAAATTAGGAAGGGTAAATTATAGTAAAGTTTATTTGTGCCACTTCTACTCGATGTTTTCAAGAAAGTTTCGGTAAAGCTGAATTCCTTTCGACTGGCTTTTCTCTGGATGAAATTGGGTTGCTATACAATTTGCAGAAATAATCCCACTGGTAAATTTTTCGCCATACTCTGAATATAAACTGTGCACCCTGTGATCATCCGTTTCGACACGATAACTATGAACAAAGTAAAACTGATCATCATCATAAATATCTTTTCTCGCCCAGTGTTCAGTTGGTAAACCCCACTTTACATGATTCCACCCCATATGGGGTACCTTGATTCCTGAATTGGACGGAAAGCGCATAGCTTTTCCTTGAAACAGCCCCATACCTGCAAGTTCTCCTTCCTCGGAACATTCAAAAAGGACCTGCAAGCCTAAACATATTCCAAAAAAAGGACGCTCCTCATGAATCCAATTTTTTAAGCTTTTATTGAGTCCTGTCCTGTTAAGAGAGGACATGCATTGGTCGAAACTTCCCTGACCGGGAAAAACAACCGCATCTACATGTTTAAGATCATTAGGGCCTGATACTAAACTAACGATAGTACCCAAATGTTCAAATGCTTTTACTACACTTCGAAGATTACCAGTACCATAATCAATCACCCCTATTTGGTGGGCTTTCATCATCGATTACTATGCTAGTGGAAGGATCAAGCAGACAAAGTACCTTTGGTAGAAGGTACTTGACCTTCCAGTCGAGGTTCTAAGGTCGTTGCCATGTCGAGACATTTAGCCAGCGATTTAAAAATTCCTTCGGCAATATGATGAGGCTCTTCTCCATGCTCTAGTCGAATATGTAAATTACAAGCTACCTCATTGGCAAAGGACTGAAAAAATTCTTTCAATAAGCTTATATTGAAGTCTCTAACTAGGCTATTTGAAACGGGGACCTGCCAAGACAGGTAAGGTCGGTTTGATAAATCCACAGCAGTGGTGACAAGAGTTTCATCCATCGGAGCGATAAAAAAGCCGTAGCGCTTGATACCAGATTTATCACCGAGTGCTTGAGAAAAGGCCTGCCCTAGGGCAATGCCTAAATCTTCAACTAAGTGATGGTAATCAATTTCGATATCACCTTTGGCTGTTATATTTAAATCAAAAAATCCATGCCTGGAAAAAAGTTCCAGCATATGATCCAAAAACGGAATGCCAGTGGATATTTTATTTATCCCTTTTCCATAAAGAGATAATTCCAGAGATATTTGAGTTTCTTTGGTGTTTCTCTTGATTTTTACTTTTCTTTTTGTATCCATCCTCTGATTTTGTCCCTCAGCATAGACATCTCAGATGGCTTGCCAATACTGATTCTTATGAAAGAACTAGTCAATGGATGCTTAGGGAAGTAACGAACCAAGATATTATTTGCTCGGAGGTATTCAAAAAGAGAATTGGCAATTTCAGCAGATGAATTTCCCTTTGGGTCCAGTGGTTTTACAAAAATAAAATTCGCTCCACTTGGAATGTAAGGCCATTTGAGTTCCTTGAAAGTAGATTCCATAAAATCTCTCTGTTCCTTTACCTTGGCTAAGCAATTTTTAAAATATGATCGATCTCTAAGGGCTGCAACCGCACCGACTTGAGCAAGTCTATCTACATTATAGACTTCTCGAACCTTATCTAATTCTTTAATAATTTTCGAGTTTCCTAAAGCATAACCAACCCGTAGACCAGCGAGAGAATAAGATTTTGAAAATGTGCGAGTAATAATCAAATTATCAAATTCGTTAAGGAGAGGACGTGCATTATAAGGAGCGAAGTCGGCATAAGCTTCATCAATTACCAATAGGCCTTGGTAATTCCTTAGCACTTCTCTTAGCTCTTCCAGAGCGTAACACCTTCCACTCGGGGCATGTGGGTTAGTTAGAAAAAATAAATTTACTGCACTTGAGGAAATTTTTTCAGGGCATAAGGAAAATTCATTATCATCAAATGAAACCTTAATCATTTTGCTTCCCTGAATGCCAGTTAATACCTCATAAAGCGAATAACTGGGATAAAGCATGCCCACACTTAGATCATCATCCGAGAAGCATCTAACGCACAGATTTAAAAGATCATCTGATCCATTTCCAACAATGACTTCTCTAGGTGAAAGATCATTAAGCGAAGCAATTTCTTTTCTTAATTCACATGAGCTAGGATTAGGATACAAATTCAAAAGACCCACTTCTTTATTAATTGCATCCTCAACAGCCGGGCTGGGAGGGTAGGGGTTTTCGTTAGTATTTAACTTTACCACAATTTGGGTGTTACTTGGTTGTTCACCCGGAAGATACGCGGTATGACTTTTCAGTCTCTTGCTTAAGCGCAAGTCAATATCATTCATCGGTAAGCTTATTTATGTGCTTAGAGTCCTTATTTTGTGGGCATGCCCATGTGCGTCTAATTTTTCCATAGAAGCAAATTGATCAATGGTTAAAGACGCATTCTTACAGGAAGAAGTATCGTAACGAATCACGCTACTACGCCTAAGAAAGTCTTGCAGTCTAAGACCAGATGAAAAGCGGGATGAACGGCCAGTCGGTAAAACATGACTGGGGCCGGCAGCAAAATCGCCCACTGACGTAGGCGTATCATGCCCAACGAGAAACGCTCCTGCGGTGGTAATTTTCTGCAGGTAAAAATCGATGCTATTTTTGTTTACTTGAAGTTCTAGATGTTCGGGAGCAATAAAGTTTGCCACTTCAGCTAGTCGCTCTCTTTCAGGTAATAGAATTGCAAGAAAGCCTTTTTCAATAACATTGAGAATTTCGTTTTTATGGGAAAGGTTTTTGATTTGAGAATCAATTTGTTTCAATATTTGAGGAAATAAATTTTTTTCTTCAAAAAGGAGATAAATTTTTTCTTTTCCCGATCCATGCTCAGCCTGTGCCAAGAGAGCTGCCGCAACATATTCTGGACGAGCAGTGTCATCTGCAATAACCATAACTTCACTCGGTCCAGGTAGTAAATCTATTCCAACTTCCCCAAACACCTGCCTCTTTGCCTCATTTACAAAAGCATTACCAGGACCAAAAATTTTATCAACTGGACGAATTGTTTCAGTGCCATAAGCCAATGCACCAATTGCTTGGGCACCGCCGATTTTGTAGACCTCATCAACACCCGATAAATCCAATGCGGCTAGTAACTCGGATGAAACTTGGCCATTTGTTCCGGGAGGAGTAGCAACCACTATTTCAGGAACGCCTGCTACTTTTGCCAAAGTAACAGTCATTATTACAGTCGAAACCAGTGGAACTTGTCCACCGGGAACATAAATACCGACCCTGCGAATAGGGTAGTAGTGCTCACCCACCAATCCACCATGCAAATTTTCACTCTCCCAATTTTGGGGATAGCTACGCTTGTGAAAGAGGGAAACATTGGCAATGGCATCCTTTAGTGCATCGCTTTCTTTAGGATCAAGGGATGAACGGGCATTGTTCATCTCCTCTTGCTGAATTAATAATTCATGAGCCGAAAGGGACACTCGATCATATTCTAAAGTTTTTTCAAGAACAGCTTGGTTGCCCCCTTTTCTCACATCGTTCAATATCTCATATACAGTGGATCTAATTTGGGAATCCCTGCCAGCAGCAGGGATAAAGTCAGTAAGACGATCGAAGAGATTGCCCTCGTCTTCCACAAAAGAAATGTTCACTCCATTACTCCCACTCTATCGTACTAGGAGGTTTCGAACTAACATCATATACAACACGGTTTGCTCCCTTTACTTCATTGATGATCCTGCTCGATACTTTTCGTAGCAAAGCATCGGGAAGTTTTGCCCAATCTGCAGTCATAGCGTCGCTACTGGTAACGGCACGGAGACAAATTACATTCTCATATGTTCTCTCATCTCCCATTACACCCACACTACGGACTGGAAGAAATACGCAAAATGCTTGCCATAGCTTACCATACCAATTTGACCTTCGGAGTTCATGAATAAAGATGGCGTCCGCCTGTTTTAAAATGCTTAAACGCTTATTTGTAAGGTCACCAATTACACGAACCCCAAGTCCCGGACCGGGAAATGGATGTCGATTGATTACATAATCTGGCAAACCTAGCTTCTTTCCCAAAAGACGAACCTCATCTTTGAATAATTCTCTTAGCGGCTCCAGAAGTTTGAGTTTCATTTTCTGGGGTAAGCCTCCAACATTGTGATGACTTTTAATCAAAGCTGCTGGGTTTCCGCCAATTGGAACGCTTTCGATTACATCCGGATAGAGAGTTCCCTGAGCAAGAAAATCAACTTCTCCCAGACTTTTAACTTCCTTATCAAAAACTTGAATAAATGTTTTTCCGATAATTTTGCGTTTTCTTTCAGGGTCGGAAACTCCGCTAAGCTTATTCAAAAATAATTTCCCGGCTTTTGCTACGCGAAGCTTTCCAGGTATATGATCATTAAATAATTTAATTACCTCTTCCCGTTCATTCAAACGTAACAATCCATTATCAACAAAAATTGAGGTTAATTGCTTACCAATTGCACGATCGATCAAGGCCGCGGCAACGCTTGAATCAACCCCACCACTGAGACCAAGGATGACTCTTTTATTACCAACTTGATCCCGGATTTGCTGAACCGCAGTTTCAATAAAGTCCCCCATATCCCAATCAGCCTTGCACTTACAGATGGTGAATAGAAAGTTTTTGATTACCTCAACGCCTAGTTGGGAATGCTCTACTTCTGGGTGAAATTGCAAACCGTAGAACATTTTAGAAGTATCTTCGATAGCGGAAAATTGTGAGTTTTCAGTACAAGCAACCGCTTGAAATCCTTTTGGCATTTTTACAATTGCATCCCCATGGGAGTTCCAAACGGTTAGTTTCTTCGGTAAACCCTTGAAGAGTTTTCCTGCTTTTTGAATCCTTAATTCACTCCTGCCATATTCCCTTCTGTCGCATTTTTTTACATCTCCACCCAATTCTTTCCCCATCAATTGTAAGCCGTAGCAAATACCCAACACAGGAATACCTAGTGAAAATATTTTTTTGTCTGGCAAGGGGGCTCCTTTAGTAAGAACACTTGCGGGACCACCAGATAAGATTATGCCAACGGGATTTGCCGCTTTAATAACCTGCATTGAACTGTTGTAGGCTAATACCTGAGAATATACATTTTGCTCACGAATTCTGCGAGCTATCACTTGCGTATATTGCGAGCCAAAGTCTAGAACCAAAATGGTTTGGGGCATATGCTGAGTTGAGTTGAGATCAAAAGAGCGATTGATAAAACGAAACAGCTGACCCTGCAACTTTTAATCTAGAATATTCAGTTAAATACAGAGAAATGCTAATAAATGGAGCAATTAAAGCTCCTTAAGGGGTGGTGAAGATTGAAAAAAGAAATTACTTATTTTCTGCAGACTGCTCTTTTTCTGACGAATCGTCGTCAGAAGGTAGAACATCAGCAGGTACAGTATCCTGTTCTTTCACAGAGGAACCGGTGTCCTTCGTGTCACTTGTTGATGAATCATCTAATGTGTCTATTTTCTGTTCTTCACTAACTGTATCTTCTTTCCCAGAATCTTTCTTATTAGGAGTATTTTCAACTGATTTGGCTTTTTTCTTTGTGTCTGATTGGGAGGCAGCTTTCTTCTTTTTTGATTTCTTCTTTGGAGCTTCCTCAACAAATTCAATCAGAGCCATATCGGCAGCATCTCCAAGTCTCGGAAGTGCTAATTTGTAAATTCTGGTGTATCCACCATTGCGTGCCAAAAATTGATCAACCAGTTCATCAAATAATTTAGAAACTGCCTTTTTATTCCGAAGCCTTGCAATTGCAACTCTTCGGTAATGTACTTTACGAGCCGCATCATCACTCTGATGTGCTTTCTTCGCTAGAGTAATTATTTTCTCAATGGCTGGGCGAAGGGCCCTCGCCTTTGCAAGAGTTGTTTTGATCCTACCATGTTCGATTAAAGAACAAGATAGATTCGCAACCAATGAAACTCGGTGAGCAGATTTAACTCCCAACTGATGATTGTGCTTTCGGTGTCTCATGGAGAAATTCGGTTAGGTAAGATATTAATTGGTTGCAGATTCCAGCAAACGATTCTCAAACTTCATACCGAGTGATAAACCTAACTGTTCGAGTTTTGCTTTTATCTCGTTAAGCGATTTTTTTCCAAAGTTTCTATATTTAAGCATTTCTGGCTCGGATTTTGTTGCTAACTCCCCAACCGTAGTAATGTTAGCATTATTCAGACAATTTGCTGCCCTAACGGAAAGCTCGATTTCGTTGACACTCATCCCGAGAAGATTCTTAAGTCTGTTTTGCTCTTCACTCACCTGCTTGGTATTGCTTTCGAACTCAATTTGTTCTTCACTGATTTGATCAAATACATCTAAATGATGTCGGAGTATTGCAGCAGATTGCTTTAGGGCATCATCAGGAGTAATTCTGCCATCAGTATGAATTTCTAAAATAAGCTTATCGTAGTCAGTCATTTGACCAACACGTGTGTTTTGAACATCATACTTCACAAGCTTTACAGGACTGTACAATGCATCGACATTGATCATTCCTATTGGCTGGTTATCTTGCTTGCTATCTTCACCCAAGCAAAAACCACGACCAACCGTCACATCCATTTCTGCAAATACACGCTGTTTACGGTCTGTGGTTAGTAATATTTGTTCGGGATTAATAATTTCGATTCCTTCCACAGGAGCGATATCTCCAGCAGTTATTTCTCCCTCTTTCTCAACATCAAGAGTTATAACAGCAGGCTCAGATTTATGATTTATAATGAGTACCTTTTTAAGATTTAAAACAATATCAGTGACATCTTCAACAACACCATCGACGCTTTGAAACTCATGCTGAACACCGTCCATCTTTAAGGAAGAAATTGCCGCCCCCTCAATGGAACTAAGAAGAACACGACGAAAAGCATTACCTATGGTATGCCCGTAACCAGTTTCAAAAGGATCTGCAATAAATTTTGCGAACTTATCATTAGCAGTCTCCTCTTCTTTGATTAAACGATTGGGGAGTTCGAATTTTCCAAGTCTTGTGGCCATGGTATTTGTCTTTTTAGAATAGAGTTAAAATTTAACGGCTGTAAAATTCTACAACCAATTGAACATTTATACTTTGCTCAAGTTCATCTGGTTGAGGAAGTCGAGATACAGTACCTTGCAAAGAATCAGCTTTCACTTCAAGCCAGGAAGGTGTGTTGTTATATTGGGATCCGTCAAGGTTTCGAGTAGCTACTTGGCGGGAAGATGTTTTTTCCCGAACAGTTAAGTCATCGCCCTCAGAAACTTGGTAACTTGGCACATCGACTTTCTGTCCATTGACCAACAAATGTCCATGGTTGACGAACTGCCGAGCTGATTTACGAGTTTTGGCAAATCCTAAACGGTAAACCACATTATCCAGTCTTGTCTCCAAGTAAGTAAGAAAGTTTTCACCAGTTATGCCCTGCTTTTTTTTGGCTTTTTGGAAAAGATTGCGGAATTGTTTCTCAGTTAATCCGTACATCAAGCGTAATTTTTGTTTTTCCAATAATCCAGCACTGTAATCACTTACTTTTCTGCGGAAGTTTGGTCCGTGCTGTCCCGGAGGATAGGTACGACGCTCAAATGATTTATTCGCCGGAAAAATCGCCATTCCAAAACGACGATTTATGCGAGTTGTTGGTCCTGTGTATCGTGACATATTTAAAATTGTTTAGAGGGTTTAAACTCGGCGTCTTTTAGGAGGGCGGCATCCATTGTGAGGAACTGGTGTGACATCAATGATAGCGGAAACATTAAAACCCAAGCTTTGCAAAGCACGGATCGCTGAATCTCTTCCCATACCTGGTCCTTTGACTTTAACCAGCACTTCTTTCATTCCATGAGACATAGCAACCTTACCAGCATCTTGGGTTACTACCTGTGCAGCGTAAGCCGTTGATTTTCTCGATCCTCTGAAGTTACATTTGCCGGAACTAGACCAAGAGATTACATTCCCTTTAATGTCAGTAAAAGAAACTTTTGTATTGTTAAAGGTAGCAACGATGTAACATATCCCGGAAGAAATATTTTTGCTTCCCTTGGCTTTACGAACTTTTACTTGCTCGATGTTTGCACCAAGGAGATCAGCGGCGGTCTCTTCTTTCTTTTCTGCTTTTGCATCGTCTTTGTTAGGCTCAATTGCAACACCTTTCTCCTCTTTTTCGATAGCGACTGAAGAAGCTTGCTCGTCTGAGGAAACATCATTGGATTCCCCTTCTACTATTTTATCTTTGTTTTCACTCATGGAATCAAAATATGTTATTTTTGTTAACTCTTTCGAACAACACCAACGGTTTTACGTCCGCCCTTTCTAGTTCTCGCATTGGTAATCGTTCTTTGTCCACGAACTGGAAGGCCACGTTGATGTCTAAGACCACGATAACTCCGAATGCTTTGAAGACGCTTTAAATTGTTGGTAATTTGACGACGCAAATCTCCTTCCACCATGATTTTATTATCGATGATGTAGTTACTGATGAGACTAAGGTCTTGTTCGGATAATTCTTGAGTTCGTTTATCTGGATCAATGCCAGTTTCTTCAAGAATCTTCTGAGCTCTTGTGGGTCCAATACCGTAAACATATCGCAAAGAGTATGCGATTTTTTTTCGGTTTGGTATATCTACTCCTAATAATCTAGCCATAGTTCTGTAATGTGAAAGTTAAGTTTATCAGGCCCCTTTAAAAAAATAGGCCAGCAATCCGAATGCAAACAAAGCAATGGAAATTATAATTAGAGGTCTCCATTGTGCTTCAAAATCTTTAAGTTCTAAATTCTCTATTCCTCTATTGGAAGAAGTTGAGCGCCCTCGTAATCTTCCCTTACGAAGAAATCCATCATAATGCCTCTGAAGTAGGAAGGTTTCAATTTGACGCATAGTGTCTAAGACAACACCAACGATAATTAACATACCTGTACCTCCAAAAAAGGTTGCAACATTATATGAGACATTTGCAGTTTTGAATATAAAATCTGGAAAAACGGCAATTATAGTCAGAAATATAGCACCAGCTAAAGTAAGCCTAGTCATTACAAAATCCAAAAAGCGAGCCGTGTGTTCACCAGGTCTGACTCCAGGTACATAACCACCGTTTTTTTTGAGATCGTCCGCAATCTGTACGGGTTTAAACATTATCGATACCCAGAAGTAACTAAACACCAAGATCAGGCCACCGTATACGAGGTAGTAGAACCAACCTCTTCCGGCGAATGCATTGGCAAGATCAATTGCCCAATTCGTTTCATTGGGTGAGTCTGCGATTGCTGCACCAAGAGTTCGTAAGAGTTGTGCAGGAAACATCAAAATGGCACTAGCAAAAATTACAGGCATAACACCTGCATAATTCACCTTCAAGGGAAGGAATGAGCTTTGTCCTCCGAAAACCTTTCTCCCAACCATACGTTTAGCATACTGCACAGGGATTTTTCGTTGAGCTTGAGTAACTGCAACAATTCCACCCACAACGAAAAGAAAAAGTCCTATCATCAAGGCTGCTTTGACAATTACCATATTATCTTCAGCAGGTGCTAGGAAAATTAATGAGTAGGCATCCGCTAAAGCTTTGGGCAAATCTGCCAGGATCCCAACGGTTATGAGCAGAGAAATACCATTACCGATACCTCTTTGAGTGATTTGTTCGCCCAACCACATCAAAATTAAGGAGCCTGTGGTTAAAAAAACAATCGAATTTAAAAGAAAAAGGGAAGGGGATGATGCAACTACAATATCACCTAGAGGCTGACCATCCAAACCAATTTCTGATGGATTAAAGCCCATGATCAAACTCCCGGGGCTGTCTCGTAGTGCAACCGCTAAAAGTCCACCCTGAACGAGACATATGAGAATAGTCAAGTAGCGGGTATATTGAGAAATTTTCTGTCTTCCTGGTTCCCCTTCTTGTTGGAGACGGGCAAGGTGAGGAAAAACTGCACCCATTAGTTGCATAATGATAGATGCACTTATGTAAGGCATAATGCCCAAAGCAAAAAGAGCACCGTTCAATAGAGCACCCCCCGTGAACATATTGTAAAAACCAAGAATGTCATTGCCACCAGAATCGCTCCTTGTTTGCTCACGCAATTCAAAGAATTCTTGAATTGGAGAAGGATCGACTCCAGGAAGGGGAATATTTGCACCAACTCGTGCAATGAAAAGCAGTGCTAAGGTGAAGAATATCTTCTGCCTGAGCTCTGGAATTTTTAATGAGTTAGTAAATGCAGAAAGCATT
Organism: Opitutales bacterium; assembly: GCA_900299365.1. Lineage (GTDB taxonomy): Bacteria > Verrucomicrobiota > Verrucomicrobiia > Opitutales > Seribacteraceae > Chordibacter. Next base: position 8,343 of record OMJS01000039.1, on the reverse strand, counting down.
TCAGTTAGGCGATTGTAATCGTTCCTCCAGCGGCTTCGATTTTCTTGCTGGCAGAAGCCGAGGAAAAATTAACTTTTACTTGTAGAGATTTTGTCACTTCACCCGATCCCAGCAATTTTACGGACTTGGCATTGCTACGAATTATCCCTGCCTCTTTGAGGGTTTGAAGATCGACTTCATTAGAAGACAATTTATCTAATTGTCCGACATTAACTATCTCAATGTCTGACTGGAAACGAGAACGATTGAAGCCACGTTGAGGAAGTTTACGATAAAGGGGCATCTGCCCTCCCTCAAATCCAGCACGGAGGGAATAACCAGAGCGAGCACCCGCTCCTTTGTGACCACGACAGCAAGTTTTGCCGTGTCCGTTAGCTTCCCCTCTTCCAAGCCTTTTTTTACCACGATTGGCTCCTTTGGGTAGATTATGATGTTTCATTACTTGAAAAATTAATAGTCTGCTTTAAGTCTCTGAAGTAACAGCAGAAGTGCTTGAATTGGCGGTAAATGATGGCCCTGAAACAGTTTCTCCACGAATTTTAGATATCTGTTCGGCTGAGCGCAACTCAAGCAAACCTTTCATCGTTGCGCCTACCACTGAGAGGGGATTGTTGGAACCAAGTGATTTAGATAAAACATTTTTTATCCCAGCACCTTCGAGGACTGCACGAACTCCACCGCCGGCAATAATTCCAGTACCCTCTCTAGCAGGACGGAGTAGGACTTTTCCGCCATCAAAGTTCGCCAGAACTGGATGAGGTATGGTTTCGCCTGATAAAGAAACTGGTTGCATAGACTTTTTAGCCTGCTCGGTACCTTTGCGAATAGCGTCAGGGACCATTTGTGCCTTACCATATCCAAAACCTACATTACCTTTTTGATCACCAACTACGACTAACGCGGCAAAACTAAATCTTCTTCCGCCTTTAACAACCTTAGCACAACGATTTACATGAACTACTTTTTCAAAAAGCTCATCTTCCTCAAGGTTGATCGTTTCTGAGGACTTTATTGATTTTGATTTTTTGTCTGACATGGTGATTAAAACTCCAATCCTTCTTTACGAACAGCATCCGCAAATGCTTTAACGCATCCGTGGTATTTTCTTCCTGCTCGGTCAAATACGACTGTATTGATTCCTGCATCATTGATTCTTTTACCTAAGACAGAACCAACCTTTTCAGACCCAGTAAGATTGGGGAGAAATGAATTAAGCTCTTTTTCATTGGTCGAAATAGAGACTAATGTTTTTGAAGACTCGTCATCGATACACTGTGCGTGGATATTCTTGTTGGTAAAACGAACAGATAGCCTTGGGCGCTTTGATGTACCAACAATTTTTTTCCTTATACGCCAACGCCTCTTTTGCAAAAGTTCTCTTTTTTTTCTTAGATTCATGTCTTTAGGATTAGGAATTAAATTAAGCGGATTTTTTGCCTTCTTTTCTACGTACAAACTCTCCCACAATCCGCACCCCTTTTCCTTTATAAGGTTCAACAGGATAATAACTCTTTATTTCTGCGGCTAGTTGACCCACTTTTTGCTTATCGGGTCCCTCAACATGAATTTTCACATTATCGGCAACAGAGACGGAAACGCCATGTGGTATAGGATGATTAATTGGGTGCGAGTATCCGAGTTCTAGACCTACTTCGCTCCCCTTAACCGCTGCCCGAAAACCGACGCCTTCAATAAGAAGATCTTTACTATATGGTGTGACTACTCCTTTGACCATATTATTGATTAAGGAGCGAAACGTTCCTTGGAGGGCACGCGACTGCCTGTTTGAGTCTTTTGGTTGAACGACAATTTCTTTGTCCGATATTTCTAGGGATATGGAATCATTGAGAGATTGAATTAACTCGCCTTTCGGTCCCTTAACTTTCAACTCACCATTTTCGGTGCTAATTTCAACTCCTGCCGGAATATCGATGGGTAAATTTCCTATTCTGCTCATAAAGATTTCCTACCAAACACTACAAAGTAATTCGCCACCAAGCTTTTCCTGTCGGGCTGTACGATCGTCTATAATCCCTTTGGGAGAACTGATGATAGAAATGCCAAGTCCACCCAGAACGCTTGGAATCTCTCTGTAGCCACAGTAAGTTCTACGACCAGGTGTGCTAACCCGGCTGATTCCTTTTATTGCGTGGTTACCTGAAATGTACTTAAGTTTGATTTGTAGTGTCTTAAAACCCTTATCAGAATCACTCTCCTTAAAGTCTTCTACAAATCCCCGGCTTTTAAGGATTTTTGCAATCCCTTCTCTCAAATTCGAATGGGGGTATGAACAGTTCTCTTTGCCAGCTTGTCCAGCATTTCGAATAACCGTTATAAAGTCACCAATAGTATCGTGTACAGACATTGTATATAAATGATTAGGATTTGATCACCAAGATGCTTTGACTACACCTGGTACTTTGCCCTGCAAAGCCAGTTCTCGGAACGAAATACGGGAAAGCCCAAATTTTCTAATTACCGCCCTTGGTCTTCCCGTAAGTGAGCATCTCTTCACGAGACGTACGGAGGAAGAATTTTTAGGAAGTTTTGTTAATTTAGCCTGAGCTGCATAAAAATCTTCTTCACTGGTATTTGGGTCTGAGAGAATTTTTTTTAGGGCTTGGCGCTTGGATGCAAAACGAGCAACCATGCGTTCTCTTTTCTTATTTCTTTGAATTGCAGATTTCTTTGCCATAATAAAATTTAATGTTTTAAGCAGCCTGCTCGACAGGCTGAGAAGATTGTTTTCGAAAAGGCATCCCCAATAATTGCAAAAGTTCTTTTCCTTCCTCATCACTGTCGGCAGAAGTGGTTATGCAAATATCAAGTCCTATGTTAACCCGTTGTCTTTCAACATTAATCTCGGGAAAAATACTATGGTCGGTCACTCCTAAGGAATAATTTCCGCGTCCATCAAGTTTAGCACGAACACCTCGAAAATCTCTGATGTTGGGCAATGAAATTGCAATTAAACGATATAAAAACTCCCACATCTGATTACCGCGCAACGTAACTTTAACGCCAACTGGCATGCCTTGTCGTAATTTGAAATTAGAAACACTTATTTTCGCTTTGACTATAACAGGGGCTTGGCCTGCCAGACTAGCAATATCGCTCTTCAAGTCAGAAATGCCATTTTTGTCCATTTCTGCTCCAAATGAAGAATTAATAACAACTTTCTCTATTTTGGGAACTTGATGGATGTTTTTGTAACCCAGACTTTTCATAAGAGCTGGCACCACATTATCAATGTAAACTTTTTTTAATTCGGGGGTATTCATTTCTCAGATAATGGATTAGCTTGACTTTTTGACATTTGAAATATGAACCGATGATTCTCTTTCAACAATCGAGCCTTGAGGGTTATCTTGGGTTTTACGCTCGTGTTTTTTTACCAAATTTACACCCTCAATAAGAACACGATCTTTGGCACGAATAACCTCAAGGATTTTTCCTTTGCTGCCTTTATGATCACCAGAAATCACAACGACTTCGTCACCTTTTTTTATTTTGTTAGCCATTTTATAAAACCTCAGGAGCTAGAGAAATAATCTTCATAAATTTCTGCCTTAATTCACGGGCAACAGGACCAAATATTCTTGTACCCTTTGGAGATCCATCATTATTAACGATCACACAGGCATTTTCATCAAATCTTAAGTAACTTCCGTCCCGGCGTCTCATTGGGGACTTCGTACGAACAACTACTGCTCGTACAACACTACCTTTGGTCACAGAAGCATCCACAGAGCTCTCTTTGACATGACATACAATGACGTCTCCAACGGAAGCAGTCATCTTCAACTGTCCAAGACGACGGATCATACGAACCTGTTTGGCTCCGGTATTATCGGCAACTTCTAGTCTGCTGAGTAATTGTATCATAACAGATTAAAGGGTTGGGGCTTTCTCTACTAGTTCGACTACTCGCCAACGCTTAAGCTTACTCATAGGACGAGTAGAGGTGATCTTAACTTTATCGCCCACATTTGAAATGTTCTCTTCATCATGTGCATGCACCGTCGTTTTCCTTCTAATCTCCTTTTTATAAAGAGGGTGGGGAATTTTGTATTCGTAAACAACTTTGATTGACTTGTCGCCAGTCTTTGAGCGAACTACGCCCACTAGTTGCTTGCGATTATTTCTGTTGGATTGTTCGCTCATTTATAAATTAACTCTTGGGGCTATTAGAAGAAGCACGAAGTTGAGTAAAAAGCCGGGCACGGTCACGGCGTAGAGATTTGATCATGTGAGGCTTTTCTACCTGTCCGGTTTGTTTACGTAACTGAAGCTGCAAAAGTTCCTCACCCAATTCGCGAATCTTCTTTTGGATTTCAGGCAATGAAAACTCTTTTATTTCTGACATTTTCATAAGTAAATTCTAATAGTTGCGCTCGCGAGTGACTAGGCGACAACGGAAGGGTAACTTAGCGTCAGCTAAGCCTAGAGCTTCTCTGGCTAAGGAGAGTGAGCATCCCGCAATTTCAAATAATACATGACCGGGTTTAATCACAGCAACCCAGTGATCAACCGGACCTTTGCCTTTACCCTGACGAGTTTCGGCAGGTTTTTTGGTAACTGGTTTATGAGGGAAAACCCTGATCCAAACTTTTCCTTTACGTTTCAGATGTCGGTTAATAGCAACACGAGCAGCTTCAATTTGATTAGAAGTCATTCTGCCACGTGATAGGGACTGAATACCGAATTCACCAAAAGAAACAACATTGCCCCTTGAGGCAACTCCACGGATTCGCCCCTTATGAACTTTTCTAAATTTGGTACGAGATGGTAATAGCTTTGGCATTTGTAGAAAAGTTAGAATATTTTGTCTTCGTCCTTAAGGCAGACCCAGCACTTAATACCGATAATGCCATAGACCGTATTGGCCTCCACAAGACCGTAATCAATATTTTCACGCAATGTATGAAGGGGTACTCTTCCCTCACGCAGTTGTTCTGTTCTAGCTATATCTGCACCAGCAAGGCGACCTGCACACTGAATTCGTATTCCTTCCGCACCCATCGACATGGTTGTTTGGACCGCTTTTTTCATAGCCCTGCGGAATGCAATTCTCCTCTCAAGTTGCAAAGCAACACTTTCGGCAACAAGAGAAGCAACAAGATCAGGTTTTTTAATTTCTTGTATCTCCAGACGCACTTCCTTACCAACTGTGCGATTTAATGAATCCCGCAAAGAATCCAATTCCTGCCCTTTTCTGCCAATAACTATGCCAGGTCTTGCCGTCCAAATTGTTACACGTGTTCTTGTTGATGCACGCTCTATGACGATACGAGGGACAGATGCGTAACGTAACTTCTTCTTAAGGAAGCCACGAATACAATTGTCTTCCTCCATGAATTTGGAGTAGTCGAATTTATTGGCGTACCAACGGGCACTCCAATTTCTACGGACACCTAGCCTAAAACCAATAGGATTAACTTTCTGACCCATAATTTAAATTTTTTCGTCGGTTAAAGTGATTCGCAGGTGACTCATTCTTTTCTTGTAAGGATGAGCAGAACCCCTCGCACAAGGGCGAAAACGCTTCAGGGCCGGGCCCTCTTCAACAATCGCTTCGCTAATAACAAGATCATCAGCATTTAAATTTGCGTTGTTCTCTGCATTTGCCATGGCTGAACGTAATGTCTTGTCGAGCATACGAGCAGCTTTTCTCGGAATATACTTGAGAAGTGAAATACCTTCAGTGGCTTTTCTTCCTGGGAGAATGCGGGCAACCTCTCGTGCCTTCTTAGGAGAAATCCTCATGTACTTGGAGTAAGACTTTATTTCCATTTTACTTTTGTGTATGTGGATTGTGCGATTTAAACGCTCTAGTTGCAGAAAATTCACCCAATTTATGACCTACCATGTTTTCGGTAACATAAACTGGAAGAAAATTTTTCCCATTGTGAACAGTGAAGTTAAGACCGACAAAATCTGGAGTGATTGTTGATCTACGCGACCAAGTCTTGATGGGTTTACGATCTCCATTATCCTGGGCTTTAAGAACCTTTTTCATAAGGTGAGGATCAACAAAGAAGCCTTTTTTAATAGATCTAGTCATGACAAAATTATTTTACCCTGCGACCATTACGACGAGTAATAATCTGAGAATTCGATGGTTTAGATTTTTTTCGGGTAGGAAAACCTTTTGATAGTTGACCCCATGGGGATGTAGGATGTCCACCACCAGAGGTTCTTCCTTCTCCACCGCCCATTGGGTGATCAACTGGATTCATCGCAACACCACGAACTCGGGGACGACGACCTTTCCACCGGTTCCTACCTGCTTTACCAATAGTAGATTTCTGATGGTTACCGTTACCTACGGAACCGATAGTTGCCCTACAGTTTGATTTTACAATACGAATCTCTCCACTTGGCATCTTCAAAGAGGCATCATCTCCATCTACAGAAATCAGCCTAGCGGAACTACCAGCAGAACGACAAATTTTAGCACCTGCAGCTGGGAGCATCTCAATACAATGCACCTTTGTACCTAAGGGCATGAATTTTAATGGCATTGCATTACCAGGCTTAAATTCAACGGCGTCATCTGAGCTAATTAGCAAGGAACCAACATCAATTGATTCCGGAGCAAGAATATAGGACTTCTCGCCATCCTTGTATTGTATAAGGGCCAGATTCGCAGTACGGTTAGGATCATATTCGAGAGCAATAACCTCAGCCTCATCGTTAAGTCTAATTCGACGAAAGTCTATTTCTCTGTAAAGTCGTTTATGACCTCCACCACGGCGCCTACTCGTTATTCTGCCGTATGTGTTTCTACCTTTTTTTCTATGAAAGCCTGATGTTAGAGACTTCTCCGGACGCTTTTTTGAAAGTTCTACTTTGTTTTTAAAATAGAACCTTCCACTTGGAGTTACTGGTTTTTGTTGAAGAATAGCCATGATGATTACTTCGAGTTAAGCGAGGTCAATGCTGTCACCAGCTTTTAATGTAACGATAGCTTTTTTGGCCAATGAAGTGTAACCCTTTTTACCGCGGCGCATCCTGTCACGTTTGGCTTTCGGTTTTTGAATAAGCGTATTAACACTGGTAACAGACACACCAAAATTTTGTTCTATAGCGTTTTTGATGTTTGTTTTACTCGCTGAAGGATACACAGAAAAAACATACTGATTTAAATTTGCAGAAAGCATAGTCGCCTTCTCCGTTAGAAGGGCTTCTTTGAGAATTTTAACTGATTCGCTCATTATTAATTTGAGATGGTTTATAATTTGCTAATCAAGGTATTTATACCCTTTAAACAACAGACAACCTGATCAGCCTTGATTAGATCAAAAGCATTTACATCGATGGCCTTTACTGCATTAGTTTTTGGTAAATTACGAACAGCCAAAGACAAATTTCTATCGATGGAGTCACCAATAATTAAAACATTTTTTTTAGCACCTATGGTATTGAGTAATCCACTAATATCTTTTGTCTTGTGACTTTTAACGGCCCACTCTTCGATAAGAGAAATTGTACCATCAGCTGCTTGGTCAACCAGAGCACGTGTTAAAGCAAGCTTGCGTACTTTTCCGTTTACTTTTTGGCTGTATGATCTTGGTTTAGGGCCGAAAGCTACTCCTCCACCCGTTCGTTGTATAGCACGCTTGTCTCCAGCCCGACCGGTTCCGAGGCCTTTTTGACGGTAAATCTTCTTACCTGATCCGGAAACCTCATCCCGAGTTTTGGTAGATGCATTTCCCTGACGAGTATTCGCTCTGACAGCTAAAATATACTGGCGCAACGCATCTTTTCCTTTTCCATCTTCTAAAGAGGGAAAGTTCTTAATATCAGTATCACTGGAGTCCGAGCCGTCTGATTTGAATAATTTAAATTTCATCTTCGATAAAATTAAGCAGTTACCTTGGCCTTTTTGGCCATACGGATTGATAAAATAACGCCCTTGTGACCCGGGACGCTGCCTTTAACTAATATTAAGTTTTTCTCGGGTATCGTTTTAACAACATGTAAATTTTGGGTCGTTCTTTGGACATTACCCATGTGACCGGGCATTTTTTTATTTTTAAAAACACGTCCAGGCCATTGGCACAAACCATAGGAGCCTCCTCTTCGGTGAAACATAGACCCGTGGGAAGCTGGACCACCGCCAAAATTCCAGCGCTTTACAACACCTTGGAACCCTTTTCCCTTGGTAGTTGAAACAATATCTACTAGGGAAATATCTGAAAAATCACCAACTGTAAGTGTAGCTCCTTGCTCATATGGATGATCATCAGGCACCCTAAACTCAGAAGCTATTTGTTGAGGGTCAACTTTAGCCTTGGCGGCATGTCCTTTGCTACAACGGTTTACCTTATTAGGAGATTT
>OMJS01000038.1 GCA_900299365.1 Opitutales bacterium | reverse complement strand
GTCGATCCGGATGGCTATGCGTTCTTCAGTCTCGGGGTAAATTCGGTCAACTTGGGGATTAAGAAACGGACGACTCCTCCCAATGAGCAGGAAGTTACTTGGGGAGAAAAAACTTCTGCAATGCTCCGTAATTTTGGATTCAATACCATGGGTTGCTGGAGCGATGCCCCTGTGGCACAAAACCTCACAATACGAATGCCCTACTGCCTGAGATGGAACTTTATGCCAAGCTACCGAAACCAGCGAAGATCCAAATATCCAACCACTGGCGAATTCAATACCATCTTTCCCTTTGATGAGGAATTCGGCCCCTTCTGTATCAAGCATGCTGAATCCGCCCAGAAGACCAAAAGTGATCCTTGGCTCTTCGGACATTTCTCCGACAACGAACTCACCTTTACCGAAAAGGGAATCGTCAAGGAGTACCTTAAGCACCCACCCAATGATCCCAACCACAAGGCGGCTAAAAAGTTTATGGCCGAGCGGGGGAGAAAAGAGCCCAACGCAGAGGATGACAGTAATTTCCTTCAGCTAGTTGTGGATACTTATTATAGCAAGGTATCAATAGCCCTGAAAAAAAATGATCCCAACCATATGTTTCTTGGGTCCCGTTTTCACGGCCGAGCTCTGGATTCCCCTGCCCTTTTTCTAGGCTCCGGCAAACACACCGATTTAATTTCAGTGAATTATTACCACCGTTGGACTCCTGAAAGCGATAGGATCGGCAACTGGACTGCTCTGGCAGATAAGCCTATTTTGATTACTGAATTTTACGCCATGGCAAAGGATGCCGGGTTACCTACTCATACAGGTGCAGGGTTTAAAGTAAAAGCGCAGCAGGACCGGGCCTATTTTTACCAGCACTTCGCCCTGGGGCTTCTGGGAAATAAAAACTGCGTGGGTTGGCACTGGTTCCGTTACCGGGACGGGTGGACCAATACCGGAATCGTAAACAAAGAGGAAAAACCATACCCCTTGCTCACCCAAGCTATGCAAAAAATAAACCAGCAGGCCTATTTCTTGATCGAATTTTTTACTTCATCTCAATAAAAATTACTATGAAGCAGCACTACTTTTTGTTCATCACCCTGATTGGTTTCATGCAAACTGCATTAAGCAAGGACAGACCTAATATCCTTGTTATTCTAACCGATGATCAGGGATGGGCGGATATTGGATACAATAACCCTGCGGTGTATACTCCCAACATGGATAAACTTGCAAGTGGAGGATCGGTTTTCACCAATCATTATGTCATGTCACAATGCACCCCTACACGGGCTGCATTGATGACCGGACGATACCCCAGCCGGTTCGGCCCTCACGCCACTGCAGCCAGCACCAAACCTGCTTTCCCCAAAGGAACTCCAACCATGGCCTCAATGCTTCAAACTGAAGGATACGATACTTGTCTATCCGGGAAATGGCATCTTGGCAGCTCTCCTGATCATGGACCCAATTTTTTTGGGTTTGATCAAAGTTATGGCTGTCTCTCTGGAGCCGTTGGAAATTACAACCACGGCTACCGTAAGGGGCCTCTCTTTCACACCTGGCATCGGAACCATCAACTGATTGAAGGTAGTGAGAACGGTGTCCACACCACCCAACTGATTACTGATGACGCAATCCGTTTTATTAGACAAAACAGGGGCAATCCATTCTTCCTTTATCTTGCTTACACCGCGGTCCACACACCCTTAGATGAGCGAGGGAAATTTATCAATCAACCAACCCGGTTGGATCCCAAAAATCCAAATCGTTGGCAAAATGAGGACAATATTCCATGGTTCAATGATCCACTAGGTAAAATTCAAAAAGAGAAAGACCCCGAAAAAAGATTATTCCTCGCCGCCCTACATCATTTGGACCATGCCATTGGTAGAGTCACTCAGGCATTGAAGGACAAACGATTGCTGAAAAATACTCTCATTCTTTTTTCTTCAGACAATGGACCGCAGGTAAACTGGCCAGGCAATGCCTATCCCAATGACCTAAAAGTAACCAACTTTAATCAACCCCTGCCCATGCGTGGCAAAAAACAGGATGTTTACGAGGGTGGAATTAAGGTTCCTGGATTTGCTCACTGGCCAGACAAAATCATACCGGGAAAGGTAAAGAACCCCATGCATATAGTGGATTGGCTTCCCACTCTCGCCAATCTAGTCGGACACGAACCGAAAACTGAAATGAGATGGGACGGGGTCGATCAATCCCCTGCAATTTTTGAAAAACGATCCGCTGCAGATCGGGAGATGTATTGGGTACAAAAAAGTAGGTGCAAAGCTCTGCGTTATGGAGATTGGAAAATTGTCAGTTATTCAAAAAAACCACCGAAGAAAGCAAGCGACTGGCAACTCTTCAACATGAGATTAGACCCAAAAGAACTGGAAAATATCGCTTCCAAACATCCTAAGACTCTTAGCGACTTACATCGACGATTTCTTAGGCACAAATCTTTAGACTCCCCCCAGTAAGGATTTAGCTTTATCGTTTTTTTAGTTTTGCATGAAAGGTAGCCAGACCCATAAGAATTTATTATGTTTAGATCTTTTGCCTTTTATACATCAGTAGTATTATCTTTATTCTGTTCTGCCCAAGCTCTTCCGCCTGAAAAAAAGTCAGGATATGAAAAGTCCAGAGATGTTCGATTAGCACCACCAAATGGTTCCATTATTCTCTTCGACGGAACCCGAGCATCTTTAGATAAAAACTGGCAAATGTGGCCGGATGCCAAAATGGAAATTACATGGAAATTCATCGATAGCCTTGATGGATCAGAAAAAGTTTTACGAACGGACGGTGGGAAAAAGTGGGGCACACATGATTTGATTACCAAAAAGAAGTTCAAGAACTTTGAAGGACATGTTGAATTCATGCTTTTGGGATCAAGAGACGACGGCAAGATCGAAGGATATACCAATAGTGGGGTCTATCTACAAAATCGGCACGAGATTCAGATTGAAAGTCCCAAGACGGAACAAGATATCAAAGACCCTTTTAACTGGAAAATCGGAAACCATGGTATTGGGGCTTTCTGCAGTGAACGCGTACCCGACCAAAACGCGTGGCGACCAAACGGACAATGGCATGCTTTTCATTTCTTTTTTAGGGCCGCCAAATGGGATGGTAAAAAATTAGTTGAACCTGCAAGAGCGACCGTTTGGTGGAATGGGCTAAAGGTTCACGACGATGTCCCCGTCAAAAAAGCCAACGGAGGAGTTAAAAATGGACCAAGTAACGAAGGATTGAAGCTCCAGGAACATGGTCAGGAAGTCCACTACCGTAACATTTGGATCAAGAAAACCTAGGGCTTGCATTCAATCCATTTTTTCGAAGACTTAATCCATGGTGGTCAAGACTCTTTGGCGAGGGTTTGTTTTTCTGGCAGGAAATGCCAGCCTTTTTTGCTTGGCGGATGATTCCTTAATTCCGCAAGATCCTGCTGACCGTGTTGGTCCAGGCATGTCCGATCTTTTTGAGAATCAGGGGAAATATCCAGATTACGAGGTCACCAGAAACCATCTGCATGTGGGCTTCCGCTGGCAACCGTATGCCAATCAGCCGAAAAACTCCGAGGCGGATATTGAGCGTGAACTGGGCAAAGTGGGAAGCTATGCCAGTTTTTGGTATATGTCTCTTCACACTCTTCCCCAAGAAAAGAATCTTGATTACGCAAATCATCCATCTTCGGAAGCTCTTGCTATTCGACATGCAATCAGATTGTGCAAACAACGGGGCATCAAAACGGAACTGGTCATATGGCAAGTACCATTATGGATGAATGGGGGAGAAGAATACGCAGATTTTAATAAAATGCCTCCGGACAATCAGGCAATTTACGAGATGGTCAAAGCTACGGTGGAATGGTTTGGAGAGGATGTGGATTATTACGGGATATTCCACGAAGCCAACCATCCCAAGTACTGGGAGGGAGACTGGGATGAATTAATGGAACTGTTTATCTTGCCCGCCGCCAGAGCGATCCGCGACTACAGCGAAGAGACTGGAGATCACAAGATTGTTTCCACCGCCGGTCTCTCGCCCTCACGAAATTGCAAGGAATGGTATGATGTGCAACTTGAGTCTCCTGAACTCATGGGCATGATCGATAACTTCGCCCTAAACCTAAGTGATTTTAACAACGGTTGGGGGGGTGGTCTCCTAACCTGGGTAAGCTCGGTATGGGATCAAATGGAATATATGGACGAACGTCTAAATGAGGAAGGTTATCACGATAAAGGATTGGTTGCGGCGGAAAGCTGGATCTGTTGGGATGGCAGACGTACTCCCCACGGACCGGAAGGAAGCGGCGATACGGTCGAATCAACTCTTCGAATATTGGGTGAGTGTTTGCAACGAGGCCTTGGCCTGGCCAACCTTCCCTGGGCGGACAATAACAGTCCATGGACCATGGGTCTTACCAAGCGACTCGACTACAACGGTCAACTTGACCTTCTAGGGGAAGAACTTTATCCAAACTTCACCGGCGGCCCCGCCATTGCCTCCCGCAAACTTAATCTCCGTGGGCCGGATCATAAGCTCAGTATTCACAACGACTTGCCCTCTTTCGAGGACAGCGAGTTTGGTGCACCCTATGCTGTGCCAGACGATCCAAATCATACTCATTACTATGTCTGGCGCTGGTTCGCTCAGTTATCGGCTGGGCAGAATGAATGTGTGCAGCACACCCTAGCCGGGGAAGACGGAAATGATATTATCTTATCTGAAGTGGATGAGGATGATTACATGCGGGTAAGTTCCTATGACCGTACCCAAAACCGCTTCATTGTGCTTCTTGCACGTCGTGAAGCCGAAGAAGACCCCGAAGACATTAATATTTCCATTCCATCCACAATTCAGCTTGGTAAAAGATACCATCGGGATGGCTTATTTGTGGGCGAGGGCTTTGCCGAAGGAGAAAAAGTCTGGGTAAGATGGACCACTGAGGACATTGAGCCAAAGACAGGCTATCGTGAGAATAGCTTATCTGCAGAATCAATACTTACTGTAGTCAAGGATGGAAAGCTAAATGCGAGAATTCCTCAGTCCCGACGCCTGACAACCTTGGTATTTGAACCGTACAGGGATTAGACCTTTCTCATTTTTGATAAACAACTTATTAAATTTGGGAACTTTGCCATAAAAGTGACAAAATAATTTTCAGCTCAATCCTTCTCAACCCTTGACCAAATTGTTGATCTTGGAAAAGGATGTTAGGTCTATGAGACCTCTTTTAATCATTTCTTTTTTTATCTTTTTTCAACTATGCTTTGGCGAAATACCTGCCAAACCAAATATACTGTTCATTTTTTCGGACGATCAAAGCTATGAAACATTAGGGAAACTTGGCCTCACCGAAGCAAATACACCAAACCTCGATCGTCTCTCGGAACAAGGAGCTCGTTTTGATCGGGCTTACAATATGGGTTCTTGGAGTGGGGCGGTCTGTGTGGCGAGCCGGCACATGCTAAACACCGGTGCCTTTATTTGGCGGGCCCACCAAACATATAAAACTGCGGAAAAAGAAAGGAAGGAAGGCCGCTACTGGCCCGTTCGTATGAAAACTGCCGGGTACAAAACCTATTTCACCGGGAAGTGGCACCTCAATGCCAAAGTGGATCAATGTTTTGATGTGGTAAAAAATCCCCGGGGAGGCATGCCTAAGACTGTAACTTCAGCATACCAAAGACCGAAATCCAAAGATGACAAATTGTGGAAAGCACATGATCCCAAGCACGGTGGATTTTGGGAAGGTGGTAATCATTGGAGTGAAGTAACGGCAGACGATGCCATCTCTTTCATTACCGAGGCCAAGAAACACCCTGAACCATTCTTTGCTTATGTGGCATTCAATGCACCACACGATCCCAGGCAATCGCCCAAAGAGTACTTACAACGCTACCCACTAAAAGACATTCGTACGCCCGAAAACTTCCTGCCCTATTACCCATATAACCAAGAGATGCAATGTCCTCCAAGCTTGCGCGATGAAAAACTCGCTCCTTTTCCTCGCACCGAATATGCGGTCCGGGTACACCGCAAAGAATACTTTGCCATCACCCATCATATGGATGATCAGATCGGTAGGATCCTCGCAGCTCTTGATGCTAGTGGTCAAAGAGACAACACCTACATTATCTTCACCTCGGATCACGGATTGGCAGTTGGACGCCATGGCTTGATTGGAAAACAAAATCTTTATGAGCACAGCACCCGGGTGCCCTTTTTTATAAGCGGTCCTGGCATTCCCAAAGGTAAGGTTATCACTGCTCCCATCTATTTGCAGGATGCTATGGCTACCTCACTAGCAATTGCCGGTTCAGAAGCCTCGAACAGTGTAGAATTTCAAAACCTTCTGCCATTGGCCATTGGAAAGACAAACTCATCCAAACATCAGGAAATTTACGGGGCCTACCTGGACGCCCAACGATCGATTACCATCAACAATCAAAAATTGATTGTATATCCGAAGGCAAAAGTGTTCCGCATTTACGATCTGGCGAAAGACCCACATGAAATGAATGATCTTGCTCAATCTCCAGAGGGCAAGAAATTAGCCCGCTCGCTCTTTTCCAAGTTAGTTGCCCTGCAGTCAGAAATGGAAGATCAACTCGATTTGATTAGTCTATTTCCCCAACTATTCAAAAACATCTAATAAATTATGTAAGCGGGGCATTTTAACTCTATGCCATATAAAGTCCGATCATCATCTAATTAACCAATGAGAAAAAGTATAATCTCAATTTGTCTCTTAAGCGGAGTCTTAACATTATCCGGTCAAAAATCACCCAATGTGCTCTACATCATTTCTGATGATCAGGCTTGGACCGATTACGGCTTCATGGGGCATCCTCAAATCAAGACTCCCCACCTTGATCAACTTGCAAAGGAAAGTGTACTCTTCGAACGCGGGTATGTGCCCACTGCTTTGTGCAGACCTTCACTCGTTACTTTGACCAACGGTCATTATGCTCATAAGCACGGCGTTACCGGAAATGATCCTTCCCCGAAAAACTATCCATCCGAAAATAAAGAAATCTTTGCACAAAAAAAAGCACAGCTTATCTCTTATTTGGATCGTTTTGACACCTTACCCAATTTGCTTGGTGAAAGAGGCTACCTTAGCCACCAGAGCGGAAAATGGTGGGAAGGAAACTTCAAGCATGGCGGATTCACCCATGGAATGACCCGTGGTTTCCCTCAGCGAGGGGGGCGTCATGGAGATGATGGGCTTAAAATCGGTCGGGAAGGCTTAAAGCCCATTGAGGATTTTGTTGATCATGCAATCGAGGAGAACAAGCCCTTTTTTTTATGGTACGGAGTATTCCTTCCCCATACTCCCCACAACCCCCCCGAGCGTCTTCTTAAGCCATACAAAGAAATGGGACTGCCAATATCCATTGCCAAATACTATGCAAATTGCACCTGGTTTGATGAAACTTGTGGCCAACTTATTGATATATTAGAGGAGCGTAATCTCCGGGATGATACCATCATTGTCTATGTCACAGACAACGGATGGATCCAAAACCCTCAAAAAAACGGATATGCACCCCGTTCCAAGCAGACTCCCTATGAAGGAGGTATTCGCACACCCATCATGTTCTCGTGGCCCAACGGGAAATTGAAAAATGGCAGTCGTAAGGATGTGGTCTCCTCAATCGATTTGTTCCCCACTGTTCTGGCTGCCACCGGGGCACGAACACCGAAAGGATTGCCTGGATTAAATCTTCTCGAAAATTTGAAGACGGAAAGGCCTATCAAGCGGGAAGAAATATTTGGTGAAAGTTTTGCCCATGACATTGCAGACATCGAAAACCCAGAAGCTTCACTTCTCTTCCGCTGGACCATTGAGGGCAAATGGAAATTGCTCCTGACTTACGATGGTGAGGTAAACCGCTACAAGTCGACGCATCCACGGAAAGAAAAGAGACCGCAATTATTTAATTTATTGAAGGACCCCCATGAAAAAAAGAATTTAGCCTCACAAAATCCCAAAGTAGTCACAAGGCTTGCCGCAAAGATAGAACAGTGGTGGCCGGTCAAGGAACGCAAAGTGATTACCTCATGGCAGTAGATCCATTGCAGGATTTGATTGGGCAAATCAATCAACTATAAACATTAAATACTCTATCGATTACTAAAAATATTAAATGAAATCTAAAACTGTCTTTCTCTTTTTTCTACTTACCTCGTGCATTGGATCACTTTCTGCCCAAAAGACCATTGATCTTTTTAATGGGAAAGATCTGTCCGGATGGATTGGGAAAAACCAATTCTGGAGAGTTGAAAATGGTTCTATTGTTGGAGAAACCACCAAGGATAATCCTACCAAAGGAAATACTTTTCTGATCTGGAAGGATGATCAAGTTGAGGATTTCGAATTTACCTGTCTGGTAAAATTTCAGGGCAATAATTCAGGAGTCCAGTATCGTAGCGAGACGGTCGGACCCTTGGAGGATTGTGTACTGCGTGGCTATCAGGCTGACTTACATCCCAAGCAGGACTTTTTCGGCATGCTTTACGGTGAAAAATTCGGAAAACGTGGGATCATAGCCAAGCGTTGGCAAAAAGTGGAAGCACGGGGAGATAAGGATGTAAAAGTGCTCGGTTCAGTAGGTGACAAGACAGAACTCGTGGGCACCAAGTGGAACAAACTGGGCATCGTGGCTATAGGCAACCGACTGATCCATATGGTCAACGATGTGACAACCGTAGACATAACTGAAAATCATCCCCAAGCTATAGAGAAAGGTTATCTTGGTCTACAACTTCATGGAGGAGCACCCATGAAGGTAGAATTCAAAGCCCTTAAATACCGCAAGCTTTCCGGAAACGCCGCCAAAAAAGCCCTGCAGAAGGCAACTTCTGGAAAAACTAAAAAGTAGGCTAAAATCAGACTACCCGTAAAAACAAGATCCTGAATTCTTTGCTACACTTTTACTGATTTATTGTAATTACTATGAAAACTCCTGTCTTAACCAGCCTCCTTTTGCTGACTGGAATTCTTTTTACTGCTCATGCTTTTGGTCAATTCGATACCCAAGCTACCCCCATTGAGAGCATATCGGTAAAAAAAGGGTTCAAAGTTGAATTACTCTTCACTGTCCCCAAAGACAGGATGGGCTCCTGGGTAAATCTTTGTTTGGATGACAAGAATCGTATCATTGCCAGTGATCAATTTGGTGGGCTTTATCGCTTTAAGGCTCCCGCAAAGGGCAAGTTACTCGAAGAAAAACAAATTGAAAAAGTCCCTGCAGATATACGGGCGGTCAATGGTCTTCTCTGGGCATTCGATAGTCTTTATGTTGCTGTTAATGATTACGAAAAAAAGATGGATAGTGGGGTCTACAGGCTGACCGACTCCAATGGCGATGATCAGCTCGATCGGGTAGAGAAATTGAAAACTATGCATGCCCGCGGGGATCATGGGGTCCATGCCCTCCTTCTTAGCCCCGATAAAAAATCAATTTATTTGATTACAGGAAACAACACAGAGCCCGTGCAGGCAACCCGTTCACGGGTTCCTCTGGACTGGGGAGAAGACCATCTGCTTCCCCGGATGCCCGATGGGCGGGGACACAATCGGGACCGGTTAGCTCCAGGAGGTATCATATACAAAATCTCCCCCGACGGTAAAGATTGGGAGATCGTATCCTCGGGTTACCGGAATATTTTTGATGCCGGATTCAACGCAGACGGCGAACTTTTCACTTATGACGCTGACATGGAATACGATTTTAACACTCCTTGGTATCGCCCAACCCGGATCAATCATGTAACCAGCGGTTCCATGTACGGATGGAGAAACGGTACCGGCAAGCGGCCTGAATTCTATCCGGACAATTTACCTGCAGTTTTAAACATTGGTCCGGGTTCACCCACCGGGGTGACCTTTGGATATGGGGCAAATTTTCCAGCCAAATATCAAAAAGCGATGTTCATTTTGGACTGGAGTTGGGGTAAAATTTACGCCGTACATTTGAAACCGGACGGTGGTACCTACACCGGCAAAAAAGAAACCTTTATTACAGGTAGCCCTCTACCCGTAACTGATGCCATCATTCATCCGGAAGATGGCTCGATGTACTTTGCCATTGGTGGCAGAAAGGTACAGTCTGGGCTCTACCGAGTCAGTTATGTGGGCAAGGAAAAGAGCAATCCAGTCACCGTTAAACCCCAGATTAATGAACTCGCCAGTCTACGCCACAAACTTGAAAACCTCCATATTGGGGAACATCCTGATGCAGTGAATGTAGCTTGGCCACACATCGACCACCCTGACCGTTTTATTCGATGGGCCGCCCTCATCGCTATTCAACGCCTGCCTGTTGAGAAATGGGCGAACAGAGCATTGTTTGAAAAAAATCAAGGCAAACGTGCATACGCCTTGCTCTCTCTTGCCAAGGCCACCGGGATCGATCCATATCACCGCAAAAAATCAGACTCTCCCGTTAACCGGAAAATGGGTAACAAAATCCTCCAATCCCTACTGAAGATCGATTTTCAAAAGTTGGATCCAAGCGAGCAGCTTTCAATGGTAAGAACTTATCAAGTAGCGATGGTCCGTTTTGGCAAGCCCTCCAAACAAACTGCTGATCAAATCGTTGCCCAGTTGGATGCTCATTTCCCAGCCAAAACTTATGAAATGAATTGGCTTCTTTGTGAAACCCTCGCCTTTCTCGAAGCTCCCTCCGTGGCCCAAAAGGGAATAGATCTTCTTAACAATGCAACCACCCAGGAGGAACAAATGGAGTATGCCCGATCTCTTCGTAATCTCAAAACTGGATGGACCAACGAACTTCGCAGCCAGTACTTCAACTGGTTTCAGAAAGCGGCTAACTATCGAGGAGGTGCCAGTTTCACAAAATTTATCGAATTTATCCGCAACGATGCAGTCGCTAGTCTAAGCCAGAAAGAGCAAAAAACTCTCGCTGCCCTACTCGCAAAAAAGGCTGAGATAAAATCACCCGCAGAAGTGATGGCCGAAGCTATGGCCGGCAGAACCTTTGTCAAAAACTGGGAACTGGAAGAACTTAGTAAAATCTCATCCAATGGTCTGAAAGAAAGAGACTTTGAAAATGGCCGGAAAATGTTTGCCGCAGGAGGATGTTTTGCCTGCCATCGGTTTGGAAATGAAGGAGGGATGAATGGCCCTGACCTAACCGGTTCGGGGGGACGCTATTCGCCCCATGATCTCCTTGAACAAATCATTTATCCCAGTAAGGAAATTAACGAGCAATTTGTTCCCACCTTCGTAACCTTAAAAAATGGACAAACCCTTACCGGGGTAGTGGTTAATCTCAGTGGAGACCGGGTAACTCTGAACACGGACCTCTACAACCCAAACCAAAGAACCAATGTTCAAAGAAAAGAAGTTGTCAGCATGGGGCCTTCCCCGGTCTCGCCCATGCCTCCGGGGTTGCTCAATATGATGAAAGAGGATGAAGTCATGGACCTTTTGGCTTACATTCTTAGCGGAGGAGATACCAATCATAAATTTTTCTCAAACTAAGAACCAGAATTTGACCCCTTTGGTTGGGTTTTGAATATTCGTTGAGTGAATGCTTAGGAACAAAATAGTTCTTAACTTTTTATTCTTTGTCTTCTTTTCGTTGATACACGCAAAGAAAAAAGGCCCGCCCAATATTCTCTTCATCATAACAGATCAGCATCACGCCAACATGCTCTCCAGTGCTGGCAACCCATACTTAAAGACTCACGCCCTCGACGGCATGGCAAAAGCGGGAATCAGGTTTACCAATGCTTATGCCACCAATCCGGTCTGCGTACCTAGCCGAATATCAATGGCAACTGGGGTGATGCCAGGTCGGTTTGGGGTGTTCAACAATGGAATGAAAGCGAAGATTCCCAAGATGGTTGGGGAAAACTCGCTCGGCAAACTGATCAAGTCAGGTGGTTACGATACCTTTTATGGAGGTAAGGTGCACATGGCACCAGTCCTCTCTCCCCTTCAGGCAGGCTACGACGAGTTCTGCAAGGATCAACGGGACGAACTGGCCGAGACTTGTATCGAATTCATGACCCGCCAGCGTAACAAACCGTTCTTTGCGATTGCCTCATTCATCAACCCCCACGACATCTGCTTTGCTTACAACGCACGGCAACCAGATCGCAAAGGCAAGCCCCTCGTGGATTCATTATACAGGGAGGCCCAGGCTCTGCCTGTAGACAAGTTACCCCCCTTACCCAAGAACAGTGCCATTCCGGAAGGTGAACCCGAAGCCATCGAGGCCGACATGAAGATAACTGCAATCACCCCCGCCAAGTTGATCCGTAAGGATTACAACGAACGCGACTGGCGAAACTACAGATGGATCTATTGCCGTTTAACCGAACGGGTAGACGCCCAGATCGGACGGTTGCTAGACGCCTTAAAGAAGAACGAACTGGAAGAAAAAACCCTCGTGGTTTTCACCAGCGATCACGGAGATATGGACGGAAGTCACCGGTTGGCCTCCAAGAATGTCTTTTACGAAAACTCAGTTGGGGTGCCTTTTATCATGCAATACAAAGGAGTTATTCCACCCAATCAAGTGGATGAAAAGACCTTGATTTCCAACGGACTTGATCTACTTCCCACTTTCTGTGACTACGCTCGGGTTCCTGCCCCAGAATACTTACTTGGTCGATCACTTCGTCCTGTTGCGGAAAATAGAAAAGACAATTCAAGACGACCCTTCGTAGTAGCCGAGAATAATACCGGCCGGATGCTCCGTACCGCCCGTTTCAAGTATTGCGTATACGAAAAGGGAAAAACCAGGGAATCCCTAGTAGACCTTAGCAAAGATCCGGGAGAAATGATTAACTTAGCCAGTCTAAAGGGTTTTGAAAACCACTTGAATAAACACCGTGAATTGATGCAAAAATGGATTCTTGAGTCAAAAGATAGCGAAGCCAACGCTTTCGCCATTAAACCAAATTGAACAGACCGATTTTTATGAAATTGAAAAGGAAACCATTCATTATCTGCCTTATTCTGTTGCTTCCGGCCATTTGTCTTTTCGCTGTAGCGAAGAAGCCAACTCAGCCCAACATTATCTTAATCTTTATTGATGACCTTGGCTGGGGAGACATTGGATGCTATGGAAACGACTTCATCGACACTCCCAATATTGACAAACTGGCAAAGGAAGGCATGCGGTTTACCGATTCTTATGCCGCCGGTGCAGTGTGCTCACCTACCCGTTGTGCAGTCCAATCGGGACAAAATCAGGCACGCATTGGGATAACCGCTCACATTCCGGGTCACTGGCGACCCTTCGAACGGGTAATTGATCCCCAAACGACGATGGCACTTCCTCTCGATGTGGTCACAGTTGCAGAATCCATGAAGCAAGCCGGTTACACCACCGGTTATGTTGGTAAATGGCACTTGGGCCGGGGAGATCAATTCGGTCCGGACAAGCAGGGATACGACTTTGCAGCTGAGATCAATGGTCCTCATTTACCCGGCCGCTTCAAGGCAACCAATCCGAACATTGTAAAGCCTGCCCGTGATCAGTTCCGTACAGATTACGAATCGGATCTTTGCGAATCATTCATTCGTAAAAATAAGGATAATCCATTCTTCCTCATGCTGTCTCCCTACGCTGTACACATCCCGCTCGCCAGCAAATCGGAACTGGTTGAAAAATACCGCAAACGGGCTGCTGAAAGAAAACGCTCGCTCCCACACCCAGTGTACGCCGGATTGGTTGAGGAAGTCGACCATCAGGTAGGGCGGATAGTCAAGGAAGTGCACTCACAGGGGCTTTCTGAAAACACTATGATTGTATTCACTTCAGACAATGGTGGGTTGGTCAAACGCTACGACTATAATGAGCATGCCGATGATGTTGTGAGTGATCTCGCTCCGCTAAAGGGCGAAAAAGGATCTCTCCACGAAGGAGGTATTCGTGTTCCCCTGATTGTCAAGTATCCAAAGATAATTCAAGCTGGCTCCATATGTTCCGAACCCACCATCTCCTATGATTTTTATCCGACTTTTGTTAAGGCTGCTGGAGGAGTGCTTCCGGAGAACCAGACCATTGACGGACTAAACATTCTTCCTTTACTGGAAAATCCAAATACCAAACTTAATCGCAAAGCAATTCATTGGCATTACCCCCATTACCATCATGATCGTCCCGCGAGTGCCATTCGCGAGCGTGAATGGAAACTTATCGAGTACCTCGACGGAACCGGAGATATCGAATTATATCACATTGCTGAGGATCTGAGTGAATCCAAGAATTTAGCCAACGAGAAAAAGGGTCGCGTGGGCGATCTTAAACAAAAGCTTCAAACTTGGAGAAACGAGATACTGGCCCGTATTCCTACAAAAAATCCATCGTACGACCCTGTGCGTGCATCTGAATGGTGGAATCGTCGATCAGGCAAACCGATTGATAGTTCTGCCCGTAAAAGATTTCCGCCAACGGAAAAGGATCTGTAGGACAGATGATTTATGGGGAAGCACTTTCTAATTAAATTCTAATTCTTCCATTCATATTCGATGACCACGGCACGGTGGTCAGAAGGCCATCTTCTTTTAATTACGATATCTGATACTTCTCCCTTCTCCCCGACCACCTTTGCGGAAAGAACCTTAACTTTGTTCCCATGGTGGTAAATCCGGTCAATCCGATCCAATACCTGATCGCCATAAGGTCTTCTGCCCGGAGTTTCCTTAGGATATGGCGGGGTCCATGTATTTCCCGGTTTTTTTACTTCGTTTGGATGTGCATGCCGGAAGGAATCAACCATTCCGATATTTTCCAATAAAACAGATCCTGGCCATTCTACAGGTAGTCGCAATGGAGTACCCGTTGGATTATCAACCCAACGGTCGGTACCATTTTGGGCATAATGCTCGGTCCAGTCGAGATGGGATGGTTCATTAAAATCACCGACCAGAAAGATTGCTCTTTTTTTCTCTATTGCATCCTCTAGAGTTTCAATAGTTGCCCTATATCCTCGGGTTCCGCCCCGCCGGGCTCCTTTTTCTTCAACAAGCTTGGCCAAATTATTCAGATCCAGCTGTGGATTAGCTCTAAGTTTTTCCTGGGCAAGAAAGGGGCCGTAATTATTCGGCCACCAGTGACAGTTTACGATTCGAACAACCCGTGAACCTGACAATTCTATATCCACCACTTCTAAAGAACGGTCTTTATTTGAATATATAAGCTTTGACGGAAATCTTGAGTAAACCTTACCTGCACGATACCAACCATCGCCAAGTTTATTAAGAATTACATTCGACTTACTCGAACAATCTTCCTGTATACCGACAACATCAGCCTTTGCTAATTTGATTGCAGAAGCAATTTCATCAATCCTTGAGCCGCCAAATAATTCATTTCCAAAACCAACATTCTTGGCATTCCCACCGCCCTGCAGAATATTGAAGGTCATCAGCCTAAACTGGACAACCTCTTGAGCTCCCAATCCAGAGGTGGATATCAGACCAAGAAGAAAGAGGAAGAAGACATTCATACAAAACCTTCAACCTAATCCATGAATTTATCCACTCTTAAAAATAATCTCGTTCGCCCTATGATCAGAAACAACTTCCGTGCTTACGATTTAAAATGCTTCATGATTTACCATAAACATTGCTGACCTAGTAATTTAAATTTACTATAGATATGATCTCATATTTGACCCTGAGTAAATGGTTTCTTAATTTTTATGTGTGAAAATAATTAACAATTCAGGTTCGTAGAATTTTCATTCGTGAGATTTTTATTTATTTCACTTAACTCGCTTTGCTTTTTATCTGCAACCGTTCTACCCATTGGCAAAAAAACGTAACCAAGATGAATAACTCTCAGTACCATGTCCTGTTCCTCTTTTTTTTGGTTTTTTCAACCTATGCCAAAACTGAAAAGCCAAACTTTCTCTTTATTCTGGTTGATGACATGGGCTATTCTGACCTCGGTTGTTACGGCAGTGAGATAGAAACTCCAAACCTCGATAATCTGGCTGCCAATGGTTTGCGGTATTCCCAGTTTTACAACACCGGTAGATGCTGGCCCACACGTGGTTCTTTACTCACTGGGTATTATGCTCAACAAATCCGACGGGATAACTTACCGGGAAGTGGCGGGAAAAAGAATCGCCCAAAGTGGGCACCTCTTCTTCCGGAGTTTCTTAAACCTGCGGGTTACCGGAGTTATCACAGCGGAAAATGGCATATTGACGGAAAGGTTCTTGATACAGGATTCAACCGCTCCTGGTATGTCACCAACCAGGACGGCTTTTTTAGCCACAATGCTAATTTACTCGATGGCAAAAGGTATCATCCAACAAAGGTGAATCAGGACTATTACTCCACCACCGCCACCGCCGATCATGCGATTGAATTCTTACAGGAACACCAGCAAAACCATGGTGACCAACCCTTCTTTCAATACCTCGCCTTTATTGCCCCCCATTTCCCACTTCATGCC
>OMJS01000037.1 GCA_900299365.1 Opitutales bacterium | reverse complement strand
ATGACAATTGGGAGGACTTAGTCGTCGGCTTTGCGGTGCTCTGTCATGACTTGGGTAAACCTCTAACCACGAAGATTGGAGAAGACGGCAGGATACGCTCTCCCATGCACGAACCAAAGGGAGAAACTCCTACTCGTTCCTTTCTTTCCCGATTGACCAATCAGGTAGATTTACACGAGCAGGTCGTTCCTTTGGTTCGTAGACACCTCAGTCCACGAACTTTTTACAATGACCGAGCAAGTGATGGAGCTATCCGCAGGCTTGCCCGCAAGGTAAAACGGATTGACCGTCTGGTCCGGGTGGCAGCGGCGGATATTGCCGGTCGTCCACCCAGGCAGGATGACTTCCCCGAAGGTCCATGGTTACTCAAACGGGCCGAGGAACTACAAGTAAAGGATTCCGAACCCAAGCCCATCATTCAAGGACGACACCTGATTGATCATGGCCTTCAGCCTGGACCCGAGTTTGGCCCCAAGCTTGAACAATGCTTCGAGGCCCAACTCGACGGTCAATTTAGCGAGGTCAAAGGTGGTCTTGAATACCTAAGAAAAATACTATCGTGTAATTAGATGAAAATATTTCTTAGTGTGTTAATCCTTTCTTCTTCCTTGCTTGTTTTTAGCTTTGGAGAAGACAGAAAACTAGAAAACACCTCAAAACAGCTGGATCAATTAAGAAAAGAGTATCTAGCCGATAAGGCAGCCCTTGATCAAATCAACGAGACAAAGGATAGAATTCTCGAAAAAAACAAGGACCAGAAAATGCCCAACAGCGGGCCGGAATGGAAAAAAGCACTCGAGGTATGGCTCCCACTATGGCAAAAAGAGAAAGCAAGTTATCCCAAATATTTAAACAGTCTCGTCAAAACCTACAGCGAACTGCCTCCAACGGATAAAAAAGCTGGGGAACTGAAAAAAGAAATTGAGACTCAACACCCGGATCATTCCAAAAACTCTTTAACTGAAAGCTACTATGAAAGACATTCGCTATTGGCCAATGCGATTATGCCGAATCTCTATAACCATGATCTCGACAAAGAACGGGCGAAATTCTTCGTAAAACTTCTTAAACCGAGCTTTAATACAAAGACGGAGGACTTTTTTCATTTATTCAAGCTTCCTATTGAACCTCAGGACTGGAGCGTCCAAACCGCTTACTCTCTTGCCAACCTTCGTACCGGCAATCTTTCCACCGCCCGGAAGGAAAATAAGAAACTCATTAAAAAAGGTTCCAAATTTGCCGACTTGCAGAAAAAAAAGATAAAAGGAAAAGACTCAAGATATGCCCAAAGGTTACAAAATTTCCATCTACAACGTGCATTGATCGAAGCACATGACGGAAAGGAAAAAGAAGCCAGAAAGTTTTTAGATAAGGTATTGAAAACTACCCCTAGCGAAGCACTGGATAACAATAGCCAAAAATTGCTTCAGGAAATTGAGAAAGTTCTTATCGAACTCTAAATGAAATTTATTAGCATAATCCACCTTGCATGTGGATCACAATGAAAAGGAATCCCTTACTAAAACTTACTATGCTGTGCAGACGATCGAAATGATTTTCCTTCGATAGAATTTTTATATTTAGCTAGTTTCTGATCCACCAACAATAATTCTTGCTCGGACAATTTTTTGTAACCACGACCAGCCGGCCATCCGTACCCCCACCGGTACCAGGTGGGAAAATGAGGAGATCCACCTACCCGAACTGCCTGATACATAATTTCGGCCAATTCGGTATTACCGGTCTTTTTCAGCACGCATTCTTTGAAGGCTAAATCTGCCTGATTTCGTTCCTCCTCCGTACCCCCACGCCAGTAGGCAAGGTCATGCTTGTGACAACATTCCTTCCATAACTCAGGATCTTCAAAGGTGCCATTTAAAAACAAGCTGCATCCATCGCTGGTAAAATTCGCCAATTGTAAGGTATCAGTATCCCTCTCCCGGCAACCTTGCGATAGCAGAAGAAGCAGCCATAAAAGCTGTTTCACTTTTATGAAGAAATCGCTTTGGTTACGCTAAAATCGCTGGGTAGTTGAAAAGCTCGTAGTCCGAACACAGGAAGGGAAGCGATCAAATGGTCGAAGATATCCGACTGTATTCCTTCGTACTCCACCCAGCGTGTGTCATTTACAAATACATAAATTTCGATGGGCACCCCCTTCTCGGTGGGAGCGAGCTGGCGAACGAGAAAGGTCATGCCTTCCTGGTGAATTTTGGGATGTGCCCGCAGATACTCTTTGCAGTATGCCCTAAAGGTGCCCACATTGGTTAGGTTTCTGCCATTTAGCAGGGGCGAGACCACGCCCAGTTCCTCGAGGTTCATACCCTTCTCGCCAATTTCCGACCTTTTTGAATTTAGGTAAGGCTGGAGGCATTCAATCTTTTCCAGATCCTCCACTTCGGATCGTTTCAAAAAGCGAACGCTTGATATATCTAGGCAGATGCTTCTTTTAATTCTCCGCCCTCCTGACTCGCTCATACCCCGCCAGTTCTTAAAGGCATCGCTGACCAAGGCATGGGCGGGAATGGTGGTGATAGTCTTATCCCAGTTTTGTACCTTAACCGTGGTCAGGGAAACATCGATCACATCACCATCCGCCCCGTATTTTGGCATCTCCACCCAGTCTCCTTTGCGGACCATATTATTGGCCGTCAATTGCACCCCGGCAACCAGCCCAAGGATGACATCCTTAAACACCAGTAATAAAACAGCGGTAAGAGCCCCAAGTCCCGAAAAGAAATAGACGGGAGACTTATCCAACAGGATGGAGAGAATAAAAATTACCCCGGTTGCATTGATCACCAGTTTGATGGCCTGGCAAATTCCTTTTAGGGGTAATTTCGCGGACAGGCTGGATTCCTCATAACTATCATGCAGGGCATTGATAAGGGCATCGATGCTCCACAATGCAATAATCACAAGGTAAAGGTTGACTGAGACCTCAATTATACTCAGCAGAACCGGGAATGGCTCTAGGATGACAGGCGACAAGGCACTGATCACAAACGCAGGAGCCAGGTGGGACAACCGGTGAAAGAATTTCTCCTTAAGAAAATGCTCACCGATACGGGTCTTGGACCTTTT
>OMJS01000036.1 GCA_900299365.1 Opitutales bacterium | reverse complement strand
GCCAGTAAGTCCTCCATCTGTCCACCAACCAGTTTTTGGCTACCTGCATTTTCGGCAAGTAAGTTTACTAGCTTTAAACCAAGCTCCGGGATTTTTTGATATCCCTTTGCCACCAGTTCAAAAGCCAGAGGAATCAAAGCATCTCCAGCAAGAATGGCGGTGGACTCATCAAAAGCCTTGTGGCAGGTTGGTACACCTCGCCGTAAATCCGAATTGTCCATGGCAGGTAAATCATCGTGTATCAGGCTATAGGTATGAATAATTTCCACCGCCAAAGCAGCTGGAATTGGATCATTTTGCCCGGGAAACAAATCATGACTGGCCAGTAATAGCACCGGGCGTAATCTCTTACCCCCGGCTTGCAAACTATAGTTCATTGCCCCATGTAAACGGCTGGGTCTCGTCGAGGAACAGGGAAGGTCAGACCTCAGGTGTTTATCGATCCGGTCTTGGTAAGATTTCAGTTTATCTGGAAAATTCATTGCTTGCGGGAAAATTAAACCATGTCACCATATAGTATCTATGCCAAGTTTGGAAGCGGTGTGTACTCGATTGTTCGGTCGTCCAGGATGGATACCGAAAGTTTTGCTCGGTGGTGGATTGTCATTTATCCCGGGTCTTAATCTTTTTTCTCTGGGATATTTGTTTATTTATGGGCGGAGGCTCCGTCGTAGTCAGCAAATTGATCTCCCCGAATGGTCAGAAATGAATTGGCCAGAATTATTTGTCTGCGGTCTTCGGCTATTCGGGTTATTGGTTGTTTATGTAGGGGTACCCATGGTTATCGGTTGGATAACCAGCTTAATTCTTTATTTCCTCACCTTTGGACTACTTGGAGTGGTTGCTTATCTTCCACTGGCAATTGCAGGGTTCTTTTCTCCGATGCTCTTCCTTTCTTCATTTCTTGCTTATCTTAAGCACGAAGAATTTAGTGATGCCTTTAAATTTAGATCAATTGCCCAATCGGTAGTTTATGACTGGAAACCACTCGCATTACCCGTGGTTGCCTTCTGGGGGATTTTCCTACTGGCACTTCCCCTCTATGGGCTTTCATTTTTTGTGGGTGCATGGATATTAATTGCCTACTCCTGTGCGCTGAGAATGAAGAATTTTTCCTGACTTTCCTCTTTTACAACTTTAAAATTACATCCATATGCCAACTTATGATTATCAATGTGGTGCTTGTAAACACGAGTGG
Organism: Opitutales bacterium; assembly: GCA_900299365.1. Taxonomy (GTDB): domain Bacteria; phylum Verrucomicrobiota; class Verrucomicrobiia; order Opitutales; family Seribacteraceae; genus Chordibacter. The sequence goes on along the minus strand of OMJS01000036.1, from coordinate 2,581 downwards.
GAGCTCTTCCAATCGATGAACGATTCCCCAGTCAAGCGCTGTCCAAAATGCAAGAAGCAAAAGGCCAAACGTTTACTTGGTCTGGGAGCCGGTCTTATTTTCAAAGGGACTGGGTTTTACGAAACAGACTACAAAAAGAAAAGCGGAAGCGAAGCCAAGGATAACTCATCCAATTCCGATTCGGGAAGTTCTGAAAAATCCACCCCTGGTAAAAAAGAAACGAAGAAGGAATCAAAACCAAAGAAGGAAAAGGCAAAGGCCGCCTGATCCCTTAGTCCCCCATGATTCCGCAAGTCCTCGTACCTTTAGCTCATGGGTTCGAGGAGATAGAGGCAACCTGTCCGATTGATCTATTGAGACGGGCGGAAGTTGAAGTCATTATTGCATCCTGCGAGTCTGAACTTGATGTTTGCGGACGTTCGGGAATCATCATGCGTGCCGATCAATTTCTCTCGGATTCAGATCCTTCCCGTTTTGATCTGATAGTCCTTCCGGGTGGCCCAGCAGTTTTTGAACTTCGAAAAAACAAAGAGTTTCTTATTTTGCTCAAGAGATTTGCCGATCAGGACCGACCAATTGGAGCGATCTGTGCAGCCCCCCTACTCCTTAAAGATGCCGGTCTAATAAATAATAAAATCATCACCGGTCATGGGAGCATTATTGAAGAACTTCCTCAAATCATTACCGGACAAGCCGTGGTTAAGGATGGAAGTATAATTACTTCCCGGGGAGCGGGTACAGCGATAGAATTTGGCTTATCCTTGGTCGAAGTCTTGTGCGGTACTAAAGTAGCCCAAACAATTCGAGAATCCATACATGCCTGAGCACGGGAACCTAATGTTCTAAAGAAATTTACTTGGAAAGATTACTGTCTTTCGCTTTTGCAGCTTTGTTATCAATTTTATTGTTAGGCTTTTCAGCAGGTGTGGAAGAATTATTGGTATCCTCGGATACTTCTGGAAAAATAGCGGGTATTGGTTCTGAATCATTTAAATCGGGTAATTCCGGTTCTTCAATCGGTGGGGTGATGCCCAATAGTTCGACATCGAAAGTAAGAGCTTCATTCGGACCGATTGTGTTACTTCCTCTATCTCCGTAAGCTAATTCAGCGGGTATAAAAAGTTTCCACTTCGATCCAACTTTCATCAATTGTAAAGCCTCAGTCCATCCAGCAATTACCTGGTTTACCCGAAACTTTGCCGGTTCTCCACGTTCAACTGACGAATCAAAAACCTCCCCATTGATCAATGTTCCGTGGTAATGTACCTCCACCTCATCTGTCTCAACCGGTAATGAACCATTTCCATCCTTAAGAACCTCATAGAGCAAACCGCTCTCGGTCTCCATCACTCCCTTGCGCTTTCTTTGCTTACTTAGATATTCTGCCCCTTTGGCCAAATTAATATCAGGCAAAGACAGGGCTTGCTTATATAATTTGTGCAATCGTTCAAACTCCACCAATCTAGAAAGATAATCCGCTGCATTTACATCATCCTCCAAAGCTTTTCTCTGGGCATCAAATCCATCCGTTTTCCCATCCCCAAGTGCTTGGACACCCAAAAGATAGCGTGCCTCAAACCTATCGGAATTTAAAAGAGAAGAATCATCAGAAATTGCAGATAGGGCGGATATACCATCGTCTTTTTTACCGTCTTTCAGCAAGGAAACCGCATGACCAATCCTCGCACGTCCCTGTAATGGGTCACCAACTAACCTCTTTGCCGCTTCTGAAAAATTTTCTGCAGATTCCGCGTACCTAGCTTCTCCGTACTGAATCGATGCTGCCCGGTATTGTGCTACTCCCCCCAAAGCATCATCATAATCCTCGGCAAAGGAAAGAAACTTTTCTTCTGAGCCCACCTCTCCTACACTTGCGTTAACGAAACGAACACTCCTCTCTGCCGCTTCATCTCTTTTGGAATTATTGTAGAAAGTAGAAATTGCCACGACCAAAGCGATAATGCCTAAGACTGAGAAAAGTGTGTTCTTACTTTTCTTCCAAGCCTCCAACTCATCGTATGGTCTTTCCTCTGCTGCTTGTTCTGCAGTTAAACCATCGGCCTGTTCATTTTCTGGCTCTTCGTTTTGAGAAGAATCTTCTTTTTGATCGTTACTCGACATCGCTAATTAAAATTAAGAAAAGCAAACAATCCTCTTGATTTTACGGTTAAAGTCAACGACCGCTTTGCACTCCAGACAAGGAATAGGAGCAGCGTTCTATCGGTAAGATTGGCTTGAATAATCGTAAAATCTGATTGGCTCTCCGGGCTGGCTTGGGACAAAGTACATCCAATTTCCCTTCTGGTCGGACCATAGGTAGGGCCACACTCCCTCTTTGGTCCAGAGCCAACCCTGATTTTCTCTCCACAACCACACACTGTTTTCACTGGCCGACGAGGAATAGAGCCAGCCCATCCGTGCATGGTAGAGCCAACCCTGCTCATAATATTTAAATGTTCCAAACCAATCGGATGTCAGCCAACCACCAGCCCCTTCCTCGACCTCTCCCCACCATGGTTTGGGTGCTTCCGGTATGACCACCTTTCGAGCCGGTCCAATACCATAGCCTGCGGCATTCCTT
>OMJS01000035.1 GCA_900299365.1 Opitutales bacterium | reverse complement strand
GGGGGTTCTTCAGTCGTATCTTCGAGAGCAAAAAGTTTGTCACAAGATCGGCAGGCAAAATGTACCTTGTCCTTGCCATCCGCCCATTCGTAGCGGGGTGGTTGACCAGGATAATCTACTCCTACAACTTGGTTTGATTCAGTAAGTGATTTTAGGTGCCTGTAGGTAGTAGCAATACCAAGTCCGGGAATTTTTTTTACTGCTAATTCGTGAACTTCCAGTGGAGTTAGTGGGCGACCAGCAGATTGGATTACCGATAAGATAACTTCGCCCTGCTTTGTAGTTCTTTTCATTGATTGTAAGAGCAGAAAACCGATGGTTTAAGTAGCCTTGTTCTGCTCCATCGTTTGCTTTTTCAATACTTGTACCTCTTTTTTAATCTCGGCATATGTCCTTTTTTCCATTCGGTCGATAAATAGGATACCATTCAAATGATCGACTTCGTGTTGAATGCAGCGGGCGAGTAATCCGTCGCACTCCAGTATGTGCTCAATTCCATCCAAGTCCTTATAGGTTACCAGTATTCTTTCCGGTCTGGCTACATCTGCATTGATACCTGGAAAAGAGAGACATCCCTCCTCGTAGTAATATTCATCACTTGGTAGAGGTTTAACAACTGGATTTGCCATGGATAGTGGCATGATCAGGGAAGGAGAAAGCGGTTTGCCGTCCAATATACAGGTGGTGGGATAATCCGGATGGTCTGGAACATCAGCCACGAAGAATTGCAGAGCTTTTCCAATTTGTTGAGCGGCTAAGCCAATTCCTTCTGATTGATGCATGAGTTCGAGCATATCGATCGAGAGTCTGGCTAGTTCAGGGCCAAATTCTTCTACTTTTTGACCAACTTCTTTAAGTACGGGATCTCCGAAATATCGAATTTTTAATGTCATCTTGTATATTTTATTGACTAAATGAGATGAAATTTAAATTGCAATTGCATTGAATCAACGAATTCGAAATAAAGGATTATTTCGGAAGAGCATGGAAAATAAGTTCAGGATTGGCGGAATAACCTTCCTCCCATTGGCGATAATTCTTGGAATTCTCGGCTTGGGATCCCCGGTTTATTTTGCCACAGTATCCGAGCGATCTTTGGCGGATATTGGTAAAGGCACAAAAACGGTGGATGAGGAAATGCTCCGGCAGCTGCGCCAAAATAATGTTGGTCCTGCAGAAATGCTTCTTCCGCTTGCTTCCGTCAATAAGCGCCGAGGCTTTGCAGATGCAATTGATGCCAAGAAAAAAGTACATCCCGAACTTTCGATTTCTGGCGGTGGGAGTATTTTCGACATGCTTACCTTCAATGAATATTTTGGAGGTCTTGATAAATATAGTCTGGGTCAGGGTAGATACCAAGCTTTCTTTGTCTATAATCGTGCAACTTCGAGGGGAGACCTTTGGGACCGTTTAAGGGATAAAAGTTCCAATGATAATGTACAGGCTCTTTTACGTTCCATTCCGGTTGATGGAAGGCCAGGTTTTTTCTGGACGAAATTAATTAATGAACCACTGGTCTTCGCTTTCCCCGGTGTTAAAGTAGCAAAACTTACTAACTACCCTTATTTTTCAGGCCGAAAAGTTCTGTTGTCTGTAGGTTTGAGAGGTCCCGATGCCTTTGATGGCAATGCTACCGAGGCACAGATTCGTGACCTTTGTCTGGCTGAAGCCAAAATTGGATTAGCCGAATTTTCGGGCAATGCAGAGTGGTTCGATGTCCGCAAGGAAGGCACTGAAACCAACATCAGAAAAGTGGATGATAATTTTTCATTACCTGAAGGGCTGGATTTTGCCGACTTAGCAGACCGGTCAGTTATGCTTAAGCTCGGTCGTACTAATGATGGGGGATATGTCGTTATCGTTGGGGGGATTATTAATTCTGCGGGGAAGATGGAAAGTCACGGGCGTTGGCTTCCCTATCCAATATTGGTACCTATGATGGTGGGTACGGCGATGTCTATTGAGAAAGATTATTACTCAGCAGATACCGCCTTTGAAATTGGACGTTTGTCTCAGAAAGCACTGGATGGCGATCATTCATCGAAAGAGAGAATCCGCTCTTTCTATTGGTCTGCCCACCAATTAGCTCGGAAAATGAATCTCATTCAAATGGCCGAGCTAACTCAGAGTTGTCCAAACTTGCAAGGAGTTTTTGATCTAGCCGCTCTGGTAAGAATGCTTAACCGGCCGCTTTCATCCGCGATTGGTAAAATTAAGGAAGAAAACCGGAAATCTGGTCTATTGCCCATGGATAAAAGGGAGGAATCTAGGGCTCAACTTCTGCAAATGATCGAGGAGAAAAAGGTGATCCAGTCGGAATTTGAATACAATTTACAAATTATTTATTCGGCTACTCTGCTATCGGGCAATCCTTCTGGCATTCTTCGTTTTGTAACCAATTACCCAGTTTATGAAAAAGACGGTGATAGAGATGCGGTCGAGAGTGCTCTGGATGATATCCAACTTGCCATGACTTACGGAAAGGGTTCACTTGATCATTTGCTCGAAAGAAATAAACCGGTTCATGAAAATGGATTCGTGGTCAATCTTGCCAAACCTATTTTTCCCATGGTTGGGGGTGGATTGCTAACCAGTCTTTCGCATAAACATCGGGATCTGTCGATTTCTCTTAAAATTATTCTTTTATTATCCTCTTTCTTTTGTCTGATTGTATTTATTTCTAAGACTCTGCCAAGGCCCCGTTTCCAGCGCTCGAGTAGTCACTTTGCTCTGCGTTGGACACGTCGCTTTTCGGCATCCGCACTGTTTGCATTGCTTGGGGTGCTCGCTCTCGAGCCTTCCCTTTTGCAGACTCCGCGAGGGCAGGTCTCTGTAGCCGGGTTTGATTTTGCGCTTGCGAATCTGCTCGCCTACGCCAATGAGGAATCTATGGCGGATCAAAACCTAACTATCGTAACCGCGATCATTGCAGGAGTTTTTCTCCTTATTCAAATTGTGATTTTCATGATTTGTATTTCTCGTGTATCGCAAATCAAAAACGAAGAGTTGAGGGCAGGCTTAAAACTTGGCCTGCTCGACAACGAAGAGAATCTATTTGACTTGGGTCTTTATGTAGGTCTGGGAGGCACCGTGCTTTCGCTTATCTTACTCCTTGTTTTGGATGTAAAGCAGGATGCTCTGATTGGTGCTTATACCTCGACCTTGTTTGGTATTCTATTTGTTGCCGCACTTAAGATCGTAATCATCCGGCCTTACCGGAACCATTTGCTGGTCAAGCAATCTCAAGAAAAGGTGGCATGAACCGCAGCTTGCTGCTTGTCGTATGCGATTTCCTGTTGCTTAGCATACTTGCCTTGGCACGCTTTGATGTGCCCAAGGATGCGGTCATTGCTCAGGACGATCAAAAGGTAGTTTCTAAAGAAGTAGTCGAGCGAATTTCCGATGGGGAAAACTATGATGATGTGGTCGCCGAATTGGAAGCAACCAATGAAACACTCTTAGAAAACCTCAGTAGTGATAAGGATGCTCTTGTTGAAGAAAAGTTAAAATTGGAAGCTGAAATTGCCCAGCGTCAAAAAGAACTTCAGCAAAAAGAACAAGAAATTGCTTCCAAGGATGAAGTTATAGAGGGAAATAAAGAAGCCCTGAGCCAGGCAAAGCAAGAAGCACAGCAACTTGAAGCACAGCGCAAAGAAATTGAAAGAAAAAGAGAGGAACTGCTCCAAAGTAATGCAGCGTCAAAGAAAGAGCTCGAAATTTTAGCGAAAAACCTAGAACAAGCTAAAAAGAAATCTGAGGAATTAGCAGAGCTCAAATCTAAAAAAGAAAAGGAGGCGGAAGCTGCCCGTTTAGAATTGGCTGCATCTGTAGAGCGTGCAAAAGCAAAGGAATTGGCAGCTGCGGAAGCAAAGGCTCTTCTCATGGAAGAAAAGAAAAGATCAGATGTGATTCTCGCTTCCACTGCAAAGATTGATCAAAAGATCGATAGTCTCAACCAGGGATTGGATGGTGTTGGTAAAGATCTTAAGACCGTTGGCGAGGGATTGGTTGGCGTTGGACAAAAAATGTCGGAAGTGTCTAAAGATGTAAGCACAGTCAAGGATGGCGTATCAAAGGTAGAAAAAGAAGTGCAGGAGTCTGTAGAAGTACAGAAAGAAAACTTTCGGAAACTTAATGAGAGACAAACCCGCTCGGTTAATGAAATTTTTACCCGTTACGAAAAGAATAAAGTTACTCTTGAGCTAAACTACACTTACAAAGCAGGAATCTTTCAGACCAACCAAGACAGCAAGTTTTCGGTAGACACTATTCTGATGGTTGATGGCAAATTTGTTTATGCCTTGGTTCACGCCAAAGACAGTCCTTTTAGGGTAGAATTAAATACAAGAAAGCTAGTCTCGGTGACTGGTCAAATTTACGGTCCTAAACTTAAGGCTCCCCTGCAAGTCAAAGAAATCGCCTTTATGGACGACCCGAGGATTTTGATTGTCCCCCTCTACGCCAATCCGGATGATCTCTTAAAGTCGGGAATCGAACTGTTTCAGGCTCCTCAAAATCCCTTTCTATTCGACGACGCGGTGGTGGTTGATGTGAAAGACGGTAGATTTGGGCAGACCAAATGTTTACGGGATGAAAAAGATGGTCGTTACATAGAAGTTGATGAAAAGCACTTCGCCTTTTTGACCGGAGCATTCAATCCAGGAAAGGGTGATCTTGTTTTCTCTCAAAAAGCCGAACTTCTTGGTATTATGGTAAATGGTGACTACGCCTTTCATGTCAAAAACTTGGGAAGTCGAATACAGGGAGGTTCCAGAACGCTTCTTGGTAACTCTTTCGACGCAGATAGAACCAATGTCTTGTTGAAAGATTTGAGTAAATCTCTTTCAGGATTGAGTAAAAAGTTTAAGTATTAAATCTAGACTCTTTACCAATCTTCCTTGGTAAAGTAATGTGGGAAGTTCATGAACTTTATTGATTCTGCAATAACTAACCGTGGTTTCGGTAAGGACTTTATCAAATTGCCCAAAGATAACCTACCGATATCGATAACGGTTGGTTTCATCCTCTTGACATATTTGCTAAGTTTTTGGGTCAGGCTCGAGTGGATAGACTATGCTCAAGCCAATTATGTAGATGAGAACGAGGAGACTATTTATCTACGACCAAACATGGTAAAGGATGGGGTGGCATTGCCTAACACCCATGACAGCTTTTATTTTGGAAGTATAGTCCAAAAAGCAGCACTCGGGATGCACCGAAATAACGATTTGTTACCAGGAGTTTACCAAAATGGAATGATAACCGCTCTTCCTTACTGGCTCATTAAACTTTTTCCTGATTTTTCAATCGAACATCTTCTTTTGTGGCTCCCAGTATATGTTTCTGGTCTAGTTTGTATACCAATTGTTCTTATTGGACGTCTGTACCGATGTACATTATGGGGAGTAGGTGCAGCTTGTTTGGCTGGTATCACCCACAGTTATTATAATCGCACCTTGGCTGGTTATTACGATACCGATATTTTTGCGATCACATCTCCTGCATTTTCTGTCTTTTTTTTACTGGCAGCTTCACGCCATCAATCGGTCAAATATTTGGCCGGTGCTGCTATTTCCTTATTTCTGGGAAGATTTTTATATGGATCGATTCAGGCGGTCACTTGCACGCTCTGTCTAGGTTTTATGGGCTATCAAATTGGACTTTGTATCTTGGACTCTTGGTTAAATCGAAAAAAAGGAAGTTTTTTGAATAATATTTCAAATGGTTTAAATAGTCCATTTACCTTTTCTTCCATTCTTATTTTGTGTTGGGTATTATTTGTCGAAAGTTGGTCATATGGTGGAGTAGTTGAGCGTTCACCAGAGTTGTTTTTTTTAGGTTTGTTACCACTTGTTTTTTTATTGGTCACACTTTTTTCTCCGGTTACCCAAAAAGCTTCTAAAATTGTGAGGGTCATTTCTCAGACAAAAGCTTTACCTGTCGTATCAATAATCTTACTTGGCTTAATAGTTTTAGGAGCCTTACCTTTTTCAAATGTTGGCCCCTTTGCCGGTACATGGTTCAAGATAACAGGTAAACTGCAAAGCTATTCTGTTGTTGGTAAAACGGGAGCAACTATGGTTGCTGAAGCGGAAGCACTAAAGTTTTTAGATGTTAAAACCACTATTCGGGAAGCGAGTCAGATACCTCAAGAAGTTGTCCGCAATAGAATTCTTGCGGACACCCCGACCTGTTCTTGCCCCAGGTGTATGCCTGAGGGTTTGAAAAATGCCGGTCTAGTTATCCCTGCTTCTATTCTAGGATTAATAGGATTAGGTATATTAATACTTCGGCATTGGGAATTTTGTATTACTGTTCCATTTTTGGCGATTGCCTATAATTGTTTTCAGGGAAATGTTGGTCTACGATTTACTGTTCATGTCGGTAATTATGCAGCGATTGGTTTAGTTTTTTTACTTATTGTTTTTGTTTGGGGAATGATTTGGCTAATTGCTAAAAAGCGAATGGATGAGGAAAGTTTTAAGAGGAGGGCAGGTTGGGGTACCTGGGGAGTTGTTGGACTCCTTGTTTTATGGTTTGCATCCCCAAATTTACAACATGCTGCAAATTATCATTCCCATGTTGTTTATCCAATTAAGACGATGGAAGTTCTTAATAAATTGAACCAAGCTTCGGATCCTGATGACTTTGTTGTGACTTGGTGGGATTACGGGTCTGGTTGTTGGTATTATGGCAATACTAGAACCTTTACATCCCCTGCACACCAAACTGTAGATAATTTTCTCAGTTCTGAAATTCTTCGTTCAACATCTCCGGTACAAGCCTTTAATTTAGCTAGGCTGAAGACCGAGACATATGTCAACCTTCAAGAGCAGAAAGAGCAGAATGGAAAAAGTGATTTTCTAACTGCCGTACAGGCAATCTTTAAGGATGGTACACCCGATCAGGCTTTTTACCAGGGACTATTGCATGATGCCGCCAGAACAGACTTTCCTCTGCCTCCTAAGACACGTGAGACATTTCTTTTCTTGCCTTACGAAATTTTGAGAATCTTTCCCACAATTTTGAGCTTTAGTTCAAGAAATCTTTATTTTTCGGGTAATGATGGGGCTAATTCATCCTCCATCAAAGAGCCGCCCATGTTAATCCTTCGTGGCGGAAGAAGAGAGGGTTCATCCTATATTTTTAATGGAGCTTATCGTTTGAATCAACGGGGTGACCTCTTGGTCGATGGCGTACAGAAAGGAATGATCTCATATGGGCAGGCCTTTGAAGTTGATCCACAAGGTGGTCCTGCAAAAACCATCGATTCATTGAGGATCGATGGTATGCAGATAGCAATGAAATACGACCCAACCGTGGGCAGAAGACTGGTTCATATTCCCCATCTCAATGAGTTAATAATTGTTTCTGCGGATACTTTTCGTTCATCCTTTGCAAGAAGGTATTTATTATCTCGTTTTGATGCGGAGGTTTATGCACATCCTCTTTTTTCAAAAGGTGCTGACCCAAGAAAACAACCTTTTTTCACCCAAGCAGACTGGGTCACAAGTAAAGGTTCTAAAATTATTTTGAACATGCGAGGGGGGTATAAGATAGAAGCGGATTTATCGCAAAACCTTGCTACTCTTCCCAATTCTCCTAATCCAATTCCCTTTTCTTTTCATCGTAAGCTACATGATCCGAGAACGGCTGAATTGATGAATACTCCATCCGTTGAAAAAGAAGGAGCTAGATTTCATCTCATTCAGACTAGCATTCCCTATTTCAGCGGGGATCGAAGTTATTTGGTTCCAGATGGTGGCAAATCAATTAGTGAAATTGCAAAAATTCACCGACTGCCTTTATCGGCAGTCGCTTCATACAACTCCTTAAAAGAAAATATTAATTTTGAAGGCGGTGAAAAAGTAAAGATTCCCGGAATGGGTTACCAAATTGGACAGGCATGGTTTTTTATGGATGATGAAGCGTTTAATAGCCTATTAGTGCAGGGATATTTCATGGAAAATTTGGATAATACTTATTTCGAAAAAGTTTTTTCAAATGCATGGGGGAAAGTATATAAATTTAGATCACCATAATTTCCTTGTATCATTTTAGTCGAATTGGCTAAGGTATTTAGTACATACCAACCCTTACCTAGCTATCATGAGAGTTTATTTTTTATTTTTCCCACTACTTTCTTTATCTTTTCTGTGTCAGGTTTTTGCGGTTGGTTCGAAAGGGGCGATAATCATTGCTAGCATGGAGGGGCAAGTTTCCGTCAAAAATAATGACTCCGGCACCCTGTTACCTCCAGATCGTGTAAAAGTAGGAGGCATGATCTTTGACGGTCATACTGTGGAAACCGGAAAAGGATCTAAAGTCGTTTTGCTTTTTTCATCGGGTACGATCACTACCCTTAAAGAGGACTCGGTTCTAAATATCAAAAAATTTGCTCAAGAAAAGTTTGATCCCAAAGCAGTTGGTAAATTGTCTGCCAGAGCAGACGAACCGAGTCCCTCTGAAACGGTTATTGATCTAAGTTTGGGGGATATGGTTGTGGATGTCAAAAAACTGAAAAAAGAATCCAGTTTTAACATCGATTCTCCAGTGGGCACTGCTGGTATTAGAGGTACGATTCCTCGCATGAAAGTCGTCCAAATGCCAGATGGAACAATCAACCAAACAACTCAAATGCTTAAAGGGCAGATTTCTTACATGCCCAAAGGAGGAGGTCGACCCACGATGCTGGGGCCTGGTCAGAGTCTTGCATCGGGAATTAGTGCATCCGGAATGACACTTCCCATAAAAATTGGCAGAGTGCCTGCGGCAGTGATGAAAGCGATTCAGGCAGAGGTAGACCAGGCAAGTGCAGCCACGGGTAAAGCTGTAGATGGTCCTCCGCCCACAGATGCCCCTGAGTCTAATCCTGAAGAGGAAGCTCCTGCAGAAGATGAACTGAATGAATCCGATGATGAACGGCAAGCCTCTGCCAAAGGGGTTGGAGATGATGAAAATGGTACGGAAGCAGTAGCTTTGGAGAAAGCAGGAATTCTTGATTTGGAAAACCCCGAAGATGCAGCCAAGGCTGATACCTATGTTGAAGTTGCTGGAACTGCTGCTGAAATGCTGGATCAGAAAAAAGCAGAGAGGCGGGCTGGCAGAAGGAGTGATAATTCGGATAAGGATGAAACCACTTTTGTAAGCGATCTCGTTTCCAATTTTGGAAATGTGGTCGATGTTACGGAAGAATCTGAAGCCCTTGGTTTAAAGGATTCCTCGAAAATCTCCGCTTTTGCCGAAAGTTCTGATCAGTCTGGAGATTTATTAGCCGTTCTTGGAGATGCCAACGAGATCGGGGCGAAGAATGCAGAAAACATGGACGCTGTTTTTAGTAACCCTGACAAGGCGAGCAACCTTAAGAAAGTCATTGATGTGGCCAAAGATGCCTTTGCTTCGGATCGTAGATCATCCGATGGAGATAATGAAGTCAGCCAAGATGGCAAAGATACGATGACTGCAATGTTTCGTACCGCCGAAAAGGCCGACGAAGTTGCCCAGGTGGTTGCCTCTGCGGAAACCACGAAAGAGACTGATTCTGAGCAGGGCGAGAAAAAGGTTTTGGGCGTATTTAAAGTTGTCAAGAGTGTAGATAAAGCAGAACAGGATAAAAAGGCTGCAGAAGAGGCTGCCGCCCAAGCAGCTGCGGAAGCTGCGGCCAAAAAAGCTGCGGAAGAAGCAGCAGCACAAAAAGCAGCAGAGGAAGCAGCTGCAGCTGCTGAAGCTGCCCGCTTACTTGAGGAGCAACTTGCCTCAGCTTCAGCCGAACAACAAGCCCAAATTCAAGCTGAGTTAGATGCTGCTAGGTTAGCAGCTGAAGAGAAACGTCTAGCTGAAGAGCTTGCTACCAAGAAAAAGGCCGCAACTGATGATTACTCTGAAAAACTTCAAGCAATTAAGGCAGCAGCTGATTCTGCCAGCGTTGATGCCTTGGTTACTGAATTTACAAATGCACATGATGCAGAAATTGTTGCTACACTTACATCGGATGGGTTAGATTTATCTGCCAACGCCGAAGCTCGCAGAGTGGCAATCAAAGCTGAGGCATCTGCTGCACAAAAAGAAAATGTGTTCGGCAACTTAGAAACTGTGTCTGATTTAGCGGTAGCTTCGATTGAAGTTGAGGAACAAGCTGCGGCTGAAGCAGCTGCGGCTGAAGCCAAGAAACTTGCATCTACCGACTATCAGGCAAAGCTTGCTGAGATTGAAGCTGCCGAATCAATTACTGATATAGATGCTTTAGTCGCTGCTTTTAATGATACACACTCCGAAGCAAACAGAGATGGTTTAGATCTTTCCACATTGGCCGATGCACAAAAAGAAATACTAAATGCTTCTGAATCTGAGAGGGAAGCAAAGCTTGCCGCGGCTGCGGCTGCAAAGGCCGAAGCAGAAGCACGTGCTCAGGCTAAAGCTGCCGCTGCAGAGCGTGCCAAGGCCGAAGCTGAAGCTAAGGCTGCTGATACTGGTTTTGATAACATGATTGAAAATGCAGACCAGGCCACTGCGTTGAAGGAAATGGTCGATAAAAATGCCGAGATCGAGGCTGCTGCTGCTGCTAAACAAGCAGCCACAGCAGATTATCAAGCTAAACTTGAGGCCATAGAAAATGCTGAAACGACCGCTGATATAGATGCATTAATTTTAGCTTTCAATGAAGCACACCTTGCTGAATATATTACTGGCTTAGATCTCACGACTCTGGCAAATGCCCAGAAAGATATTCTCACTGCGGATGAATCTGAACGAGCTGCCAAGCAAGCAGCAGCAGCAGCAGCCAAAGCCGAAGCAGATGCTGCAGCACTTGCAGCCAAGGCTGAAGCCGATGCTGCTGCCGAAAATAAAGCGGATCTTGGAAGTCTTCTTAAAAACGCAGACAAGGCCGAAGACTTAAAAAAGGTTGTTGATGCTGCTCAATCGCTTTCTTCGGGTGATTCGTCTACTCTAACGGCATTGCTTAAAAATCCTGATCAAGCCGAAAAACTTGCTGAGGTCGTTGAGTCTTCTTCTACTGGTGGAGGCGAAGGTGAAGGAGAGGCTGTTCAGGATACTGCAAAATTGAATGTGTTGTTTAATGTGGTTAAATCAAGTGATGCCAAAAAAGTCGCCGCCGAAAAACAAGCTGCTGAGGCGGAGGCTGCTGGAGCCTTTGTTTCCTTTGAGGTTGAAGAATTGATACTTACTGCAGAGGACAAGGCTACTCTAAATGGATGGAGATCAAGCGGTAATGTAGATGGGGAAGAGTTTTCCGGTGAAAGCTTGAGCCTCTTGCAAAATCTTATCGATAATCGAATTGAGGAGATAAATTCCAAGAATGTTTTTGAAAAAATTGATACGGTTGTTGAGGTGGCGAAAAGTGTTCAAGATAACGGTGGTGGTTCCGACCTGGATAATATTTTGAATAATGCTGATAAAGCAGATGACTTGAAAGTTCTAGTTGATAAAGCTGTCGAGTCTGGTGGTGCAGACGGTGGTGCTGCCACCTTGCTTACTAATGTTTTGGAAAATGCAGAGAAGGCAACAGAGCTTAGTGAAGTTGTTTCATCTGCCGCAGATGAAGGGGTAGATGTCACCCAGTTTCTTGAAAATGCAAATGAGGCAGATTCACTCTTAAAAGCAAAACAAGCAGCAGATGCAGTTGAGTTAGATGCGGCCAAGAAAAAAGCAATTGAATTAGCTCCAGAGCAGACTGAAGCAATAACTGCGTCTCAAACAATTACTGAATTGGAAGCTATCTTGGCCAATTTGGAGGATATCGCAGCCCAAGTTGAAGCTGCCAAGAAAGCGGCGAAGAAAGAGGTTATGGAGACGGTTGCAGCCAATGCAGCCAATGCAGAATCTGTTGCTACAGTTCTTGAAGCTGCAGAGGGAGCAGATGCCGAGACAAAAGCTGCTCTATTACGTAATGCAGACCAAGCGGTTGCGATGGCTAATACTATTAGAGAAGAGGAAGCCATTAAAAAGGCTGCCGAAGATAAAGCCGCCGAGGAAGCCGCTGCTGCAGAAGCCGCTGCACAAGCTCTGGAGCAACAATTGGCTACTGCCTCGGCTGAAGAACAAGCTGCAATTCAGGCAGAAATCGAAGCTGTCAGGCTCGCAGCTGAACAAAGAAGATTAGCTGAAGAGCAATTCACTGAAGATCTTCGCACTGCTACTTCCCTTGCTCAAGTAGATGAGGCACTTAATACCTATAAACTCATCTTAGATGATGGAGAAGAAGTCCCTGAGACAATTTCAAACTTTGTAACTAGTCGGAAGAAAAACCTCAGTATCATTAGTGTTGCTAAACAAATGGATAGTAAGAAGCAGGAAGCAAAAGCAGTTGCGGCTAGAGCAGAGCAAGCATCTGTATCGACAGAATTTCGTGAAGCTGCTCAGACCAAGGACAGCATCAGTGAATTAAAAACTCTACTTTCTGATAATCTTCCTGATGCAATAACCGATTCTGATCTCAAAACTAAAATCTTTAGAGCCAAGACTGAAGATAAAGTTCGTGAGTTACTTGTTGATTATGATCCCGATATCACAAATTCTGCAGTGGATCACTGGATGATTGTATTTCCGGTAAAAGAGGAGATAAATGCTGCACTTGCCTTTGCTAGTATCGAAGTGATGGCCGAAGTCGCCGCTTCAACAGCTGCAGTTGCTGAAGTCGTTGTCGTTGATGATGGTCTTTCCCAAGAAGCCCAAGACGCTATATCGCAAGCTCAAGAAGATTTAGATTTTGCAGAAACCATTGATGAAGTTGATGCAATCCTCTCCTCTTTGGAAAGTTTAGAAATCAGCATACCCGATGGGATTACATCATTTGCTGAATCGAAGAAAAAAAGTATTACTGCCCTAAATGCTCTCTTAGATAATGCTGAACAAGCAGCACAGGTAGCTGTTCTTCTCGAAAGTGAAGATTCCGCATCAGAAGGTGGGATTTTTGATAGTTTGAGTAGTGGAGGAGACGACTTTGACTTTGACGAAGTTATTGCTTCGGGGGCGTTGGGTACATTGCAAGGTCAAAGATTCGAAGACCTTAGCTTGAACTTTGAGGAATTTTATTCTGTCGATTCATCAAATCAGCAAACTGTCGAAATCGATACAGTTACCAGCCTTGGCGATCTGGATGAGCAATATTTTGCTGGCGTTCAAAACATTAACGATGCCGAAGGTGGAAATGTTTACCAACTCACGGCAGAGCAGGTAAATACCCTTACGGGTTCTACCGACGCTGTTGATGGTATTTATTCCTTTAGTGAAATCCTAGATCCGGATACTGGTTTGGCTACTGGTGTTGCTATTTCTGCAGCAAACAAGAAACTCGGCGTTACTGATACAGCACCTGATGGGGCTCAAGATTATACCAGTTTTGCAGTAGAACCAGATAGGGCAGGTGATGTTCTTTTCATCCTAGATAGCCCAGCGATTAAAATATTGGAAACTGATTCTCCTGAAGAAATTGCCAAAAAAGATGATTTGCGTGATGAATTTCTGCAAAATTCGGACCAACTGGATAATCTTTTGGAGTTAAACAAAGTGATCGGGGAGGATCAAAAGAAAGTCGAAACTGCATTTGCAAACATTGGTTCTCTTGATGATCTTGTGGCATTATCTGATAAACTTAAGTTTGATGAATCAAAACTAAATCAAATCTATGATCATTTAGATAACTCAGAAATAGACGAAGCTACTAAGTCTGCGGATCTTTCTTATTACCGATCGCTCACTGAAAAGTTATTCACATCTCCGAAAAAGTTGAATGCTGTTTTTGAGAATGTGGATAAGCTCGAAGTTTTAGATGACTTAACAAGTCGCTTGGACAGAAATGTGGAAGGACTCGTTGAGGAAAAGGGGCAATTAAACTTCCTTTTTAATAATTTGGATAAGTCAGAAGATTTGCTTTCGATTGTGAACCGCTTTGAGGGGGTTAAAAGAGATACTGTACTTCGTGACATAAGAAGTTTAGTAACAACCAACCCAATTCATCGAGACATCATTTTTGCCAATCCAAGCCAAGCTAGTTCTCTTACTAAACTTTATGATGAATTCAAATATGAGCCTTCTCGAATTGAAGTCATTTTCCAATTCGCACACAAAGCCGATGCCTTCCTTGATGTTTTAAACGACCTCAAGCTAAGCGGTAGTACTATCCAACCACTATTCACTAACCCCGAAAGTACCATGGCCGATACCGGATTCGTTAAGCTCATTAACGAATATGACCCAAAATACCATCAGGTCTTTGAGGATAATAAAGAGATCGCCGCCGATATTTCTGCCACAGCATCAAAATTCAAGGACAATCCTGAATTTCTAGATTTGGTCTTTGCCAATCTTGACAAACTTGACGATGTCAATGATTTCGCAAATGAATTTGGTGGTCTTGAAACTATCGTAATTCCTAAATTGGATGATAACGGCGTTCCTGAACTGGATGGGAACGGTCAGGAACAGACTGAGGAGAAAGAGATTTTTGTTTATGACGAGCAATTAATGTTCATATTCTTTAAAAATATTACTAACTTGGAGGCACTTTACGCATTTAAGGAGTTAGGAGAATCGGTGGGGATTCCTGGATTTAGTTCCCTTGAAATATTTGACACAGATCCGTCTTGGTTGGAGTTCGTACTTGCCAATGAATTAACTACCAGAGACGAAGGAGGTCGATTACTTCTTACCGAAAATCAGAAAAAAGCCGCTCGGTTCCTCGGTGACCTTCATGCGTCTGATGTTCCTGTTGTTGAAATCCCTCTTCCCTTGGCAGAAGAGTTATTTGCCCTCGGTTTGTCCAGCGACGAGCTCAAGCGGGTTATAAGCGACCTATCTGAAGGACCTATTGCAGAGAATCCCGATTCCCAGCCTCCTCAAGGCGATGATTTGGATGCGAGTGCCGATTTGCAAACTTTGACCTTCCTATTGGATCATTCTTTTACAGGCTCAATTGACCCAAATTTGATTGTCTCTGCAGAGGTAGCCATGGCCAGCAGTTTCTTCTCTGAATCTATGGCCGTATTCGAGGAATTATCCTTTTTAGGTCAGTCACAAAATGATTATGCTCCTACAGACGATGATGAAATAATTGATCCTGGCGAAGACGGATCTTTTACAGCTCCCGAATATGATGGATCAACGGATCCAAACTACGATCCGAACTACGACGGTACTGATCCAAACTATGTAGACGATGGATCAACCGACGATCGTAGGGTTGGAGATACAACTTCTGGGACCGATCCCACTGATCCGAACGACCCGAATTATGATTCCACATACCCAGATTACGATACTTCCGATCCTGAACTGGCAAGCGAAGAATCTTTGGATGGATCAACGGATCCAAACTACGATCCGAACTACGACGGTACTGATCCAAACTATGTAGATGATGGATCAACGGATCCAAACT
>OMJS01000034.1 GCA_900299365.1 Opitutales bacterium | reverse complement strand
TAATCGATGGATCCGTTGGAGAATCCGCTACTATCCTTGATGATTGTATCAATCAAAACGATGGAGTTTTACAACTTTTGCACCGGTATGCCGGACGTACATTTTGTAGCCCAGGTAAGCGCTTGCGTCTAGACGAAGGTTCCTACCATCCCGACTATATGGGCGGTACGGGTCTCGATGAAATTTGGATGGGCTGTACCGTGCCCATCGTTACCGGTGTGATCGATACCCGTACTGGCAAGGCACCTTACCGTGAGGGGGAATCCCATGTGCTTACTCCCGACGGGCAGGTGATTTCTCTGCAGGATTTGATCCTTGGTAATCCCGTGGCAGTCATGGGCGAAAAGGTAACTGCTTTTTCCAAAGAATTGTATGGTGACCCTACCTGGCCTATCGTTTCCAAGAAGTTCGATAATTTAAACCCGATCCCTCACCACCTGCACTGGGCGAAGTGGGAGGTATATGATATCAATTCATTCGACAATCCAGGGGTATGCCCATCCCATTATCATACCACCGCTATGGGATTGTATCCATTTGTCAGTAAGGACGATTTTCTTGCGTGCATGAAAAGTTTCGGCAAGGGAGAGTACAATGGTGTGCGCCATCTATCCCCCCATGTAATGATGCAATTGGATAATGGATTCGTTATGCCAAACGGTGTCCTTCATTCACCGACCGATCTTTGTACCCACGAGGTTCATGTAACTATGGATGAACACTTCCTTGCTGAGGACCTTACCCTAGACGGTCGTATTGGTGCAGCCGATGCATTCTATGCATGTCGGGAAGAAGACTACCCGAAGAACAAACATGAAGACTGGGAATACCTGGTAGAAAATTTTGATTTCGAAGCCAATCAGGATCCAGACTTTGTCAAGAAGAGCTCACGGCCCGCTATCACTGCGAATGAATTTGCTAGTGATGGAGTGGATGCTCAGTGGATTGTATATGGTAATTTCCTGGGCGACCAAAAGGTTTCCATTCTTCGCCTTACTTTAGCACCCGGTGCCAAGACCACTTTCCGTCCAGAATGCCCGACATTATTTCATACCAATGGTGGTAGCGGTCGTGTTGGAAAGATGGCGGTTAATTACAATCATAATATGGTACTTGGGCAACTCTACGGAGAAATTGGATTTGTTACCCAAACAGCCCTTAATAACGGTGGGGTGGAAATCGAAAACACAGGATCTGATTCTTTGGTACTTACTTTCGACTTCCCTCAAAATGCCCACTCGCAGACACCAGGTGTTTAAAAGCTGTCTGAAATCCTATCCTCTTTGTTTCTGGTAGGATTTCTTGCCAGACTGCATTGAATCCTATTCTTTGGTTATTTTGACCTACCACTTAAAGAAAAGATAATGAGCGAAACCAACCAGCCCAATCAACGCTCCGGATTATTGTCCGGAGGCAACTGGATTATTGATCAGGTAAAGATCATTGATGTGTATCCCAAGCACGAGCAACTTGCCAACATCTTCAGTCAGTCGCAAGGAACCGGTGGTTCCCCTTACAATGTGCTTCTTGATCTTGCCAAGATGGGTGCCCAGTTCCCGCTCGAAGGAGCCGGTTTGGTGGGGCAGGATGCACTTGGCCAGTTCATCGTGGAAGATTGTAAAAACAATGGTATTGCCACCGAGATGCTTTCCGTATCCCCAGGGACCAGTACCTCCTACACCGATGTAATGACGGAAAAAGAGGGCGGGCGTCGTACCTTCTTTCACAATCGTGGGGCCAATGCCACTTGGGATGGTTCCGAAATCGATTTCAGTGCCAGTTCGGCTAAAATTTTCCATCTTGGCTATCTTCTTCTTCTCGATGAGTTAGATAAGGAAGATCCCGAGCATGGGACCAAAGCGGCCGCCTTGTTGGCCAAGGCCCGTGCCGCCGGTATGAAAACCAGCATCGATGTGGTCAGTGAGGACAGTGATCGATTTTACAAAATCATCGCCCCCGCACTCAAGCAAGTGGACTATTGCATCCTCAACGAGGTGGAAGCAAGCAAGGTGACCGGGGTGAAGGTTCGTGAGGATGGAAAGCTGCTGGAAGATGGAATTGCTCAGGCTTGCGAAAAATTATTTGAGCTTGGTGTCTCCGAACTCGTCGCAATTCATTTCCCGGAAGGTTCTTACGCCTTGCGCAAGGACGGCGAAAAGCTCTTACAGGGATCCCTCGCTCTTCCCAAAGGATACATCAAAGGAGCTGCCGGTGCAGGGGATGCTTTTTGTGCAGGTGTGCTCTTTGGTGTACATGAAGATTGGCCATTGGAAAAGTGCCTGAAAACTGGTACCTGTGCCGCTACCGCCTGTATGTCCGACCCCACCTGTACTGATGGATTACGCTCTCTCGAGGATTGCCTTGCCTTAGCCGATCAATTTGGCTTTGGAGAGGACGAAAAGTAATCCCATATACTTAACTAATGGTAGTGGTTTGGGAACTGCTACCTGATAAGAAATTAAAACAACCAGAAGATATGCCTGAAAATAGCAACGATTTCGATCCCGCCGTACGGGAAACCATTTTAAACGAGGCTGCCGCCAGTGAATCTTTTCCGGAGGCCCAACCGATTGTTAATGCCCATGCCCATACCTTCTATTCTTTCAATTATAAAGAATATTCCCCCACTACTTTTGCTCTGGAAGCAAAACGGGCGGGTCTGGAAATTGGAGGAATTGTAGACTTTGATGTATTGGACGGGCTCGATGAATTTTGGGCAGCCAGTCGCCGGCTTGATCTCAAGGGATGTATCGGGCTGGAGTCCCGTGTGTTTGTTCCCGAATTTTCGGACCGGGTGATCAACTCTCCTGGGGAACCCGGAATCAGTTATCATATGGGGACTGGGTTCACTACCACGGATATTCCCGTGAAAGCACAGGAATTTTTGGACGGTATGCGCCAAACATCCGAGACTCGTAACCGGGCAATGGCCGACCGAGTAAATGCTTATCTTGATCCTTTGGTTTTGGATTATGATAAGGATGTTGCACCGCTTACTCCCAATGGTAATGCCACTGAGCGTCATCTCTGCCTAGCTTATGCCCGCAAAGCGGCAGCTCAATACCCTGAGGAATCTGCCCTGCGTACATTTTGGGGAGAAAAATTGGGAGTAGCACCGGAAGATTTGAAAGAATTACCCGAGGGTAGGGCGATTACCGATTTGATCCGGGCAAAGACCATGAAAAAGGGCGGTGTGGGTTATGTGCAACCAGACTCCGGTTCCTTCCCCAAGATGGCAGATATGAATCAATTTGTCCTGCTCAGTGGTGCTTTACCCACCATTACCTGGTTGGATGGTACATCGGATGGGGAGTGTGCGATTGAAGAATTGGTGGAGGTTTCCCGCTCAACAGGGGCAGTCGCATTTAATATAATTCCCGACCGGAATTACACCCCTGGCTCGCCCGATCAAAAACTTGCCAATTTACAACATGTGGTGAAATTGAGTGATGATCTGGGATTGCCTTTGATTGCCGGCACCGAGATGAACAGCCCTGGGCAAAAATTTGTCGATGATTTTGATTCCGCCGAACTCAACCCACTCCGCCAGTCTTTCCTGCGTGGTGGTTGGATTCTGCATGCTCACTCAACTCTGCAAAAAGCACATGGTATGGGTTACTTGAGTGACTGGGCAAAGGGTAATTTTTCGGATGTTCATTTGAAAAATAATTTCTATGCAGAATTCGGAGAAGTCTTTTCTCCGCGGGGAGAAACTGTTTTGGTTGATCGACTGAACAACGAGATGGTTCCTGCGGAAGTTTTGGCTCTTGCCGGTGAGGCAATGGGTTCTGCCTAAATTCTTTTGACCCATGGCTGCCTCCTATGTCGGCTTTGGCTTTGGAGCCATTCAGGGAGGATTATTTCTCCCCGCCGTACAGGCGTCGGGTAATTTTGACCGATTAACCGTCTCAGAGATTGAGCCATCGATTGTCGAGGGTGTACGAAAAAATAAGGGGTCTTTTTCCTGCAATATCGCACATTCTGACCGGGTTGAACTGGTCACCATAAATGGAGTGGAAGTGCTCAACCCAAAGGTTGCAGATGATCGGGAGGTTCTGGTCTCTGCCATCGCTGAAGCCGGCGAATTGGGCACCGCTCTACCAAGTTTTCATCTCTATGATTCCGAGCCTGCTCCGGTCGCCCGTTTATTGGCGGAGGGATTGACCCGAAAATCGAAACGGCCAGACTTGCC
>OMJS01000033.1 GCA_900299365.1 Opitutales bacterium | reverse complement strand
TGGACTGAATGATACCCATGCCACCTATTTGGCAATGGTGGAAAATATTGATTATAATCTCGGTCGCCTGATGAAGTTTCTAAAAGACACAGGTCGGGATGAAAATACCATCGTAATCATGGTAAATGATAATGGAGTGACCGAGGGACTGGATGTGTACAATGCGAACATGCGTGGCCCCAAGTGCTCTGCATGGGAAGGTGGCACCCGTGCCTTTTCGTTCTGGAGATGGCCGGGCAAATGGAAACCAAGAATTATGGGTAACCTAACCGCCCACCTAGACATTTTCCCAACCATCTGCGAACTGACCGGAACCAAGATCCCTGCAAACCTACTGCCCAAATTGGAAGGATATAACCTACTGCCCCTGCTTGAAAGCAAGGGACAGGTAAAGGACTGGCAAAAAGACAGGATTCTTTTTCACCATGTTGCCCGCTGGCCCAGCGGATTTGCGGAGCACCACAAGTATGCAATGGCAGGAGTACGCAAGGGGAATTTCCTTATGCTCCGTAGCCACCACTGCGGGAATCAGGACTGCCTCAAGTACATGAGCCAGTGTATGGCCCTGCAGGCGATCGAGAAGGGACGGACGGTTCATACTTATGCCTATGGTACTGCACAGTATCACTGGGCCATCAGCCCGAAGGACAAGTGGGTATTATTCGATGTTAAGAAAGACCCGCAATGCGAGAATAATTTGGCTGATAAAAGACCCCGGCTAGTTGCGAGGCTGGATAAAGCCTACAGCAAGTGGTGGGATGACACCTATCCGGAAATGATTGCCATGGGTGGAGATGCTGGCAATCCGGACGAGGGACGCCAAGCAGCCAAGAAAAGTTCAAGCTGGAAAGGTAAGACTTCCGACAAAAAGTAAGTTCTATTTATTGAAAGGAATTTCTCAGGGATTTCCACTTCTCCAGTCTCTCCGCGATCGCGGATTCCGCACCCGATAATTTAGGACTGTATAAATCGAGTGGTTTTTCCAGATATTGCTGCCCGGAAATATTCTCGGGAAATTCATGGCTATAAAGGTAGCCCTCCTCTCCTTCCTCCCTGTCCTTGCGGTTGCGGCCATGACGATCACGAATGGAAGGTGGAATGGACTGCACGGGTTGTTCCCGAATAGCCCGCTTTGCTTCACCAATGGCAAGGGTGGCGGAATTGCTCTTGGGACAGGTGGCGAGAAAGAGGACGACATGGGCGAGGTTGAGTTCGCACTCAGGCAAGCCGATGGTCTCGCAGGCCCGGAAAACCGCATCCGCCATGAGCAAGGCACGAGAATCCGCAAGTCCCACATCTTCAGAAGCAAAAATGACAAGTCTTCGAGCGATGAAACGAGGGTCCTCCCCACCCGCCAACATTTTGGCTAGCCAATAAACTGAAGCATCAGGATCATTTCCCCGCATGCTTTTAATCAGTGCGGATGCAGTGTCGTAATGCTCGTCTTCCCCACGGTCATAACGAACTCCGCGCTGCTGAGCAAAGGCAGATATTTCTACTTCTGTAACCTCACTCCCCTCGGATATTCCCTCAACGATGGTCTCAAGCAGGTTGTAGGCACGCCTCATATCCCCCTCTGCCATCAGAGCAAGGCTTTGTAAAACATCCTTGGAAGTGGTGCACTTTCTATGTCCAAGCCCTCGTAACTCGTCTCCCATGCAAATTGATAATGCAGAAGAGATTTCATTAATTCCTAATGGTTTAAGGGTAAACAAGTGAGAACGACTTAGGAGAGGGTCGATAATATAGTACCTTGGGTTATGAGTTGTCGCTCCAATAAGCCGCACCTCTCCAGATTCAACATCTGGAAGAAGCAAGTCTTGCTGGGATTTATTAAAGCGATGAATTTCATCAACAAAGAGGTAGCAATTTTCTGCTCCGTGGTAACGGGCGAGTTTGAGAGTCTCCCGAAGCTCAGCGACATTGGAGGTAACCGCATTGACCTCAAGTAATTTGCATCCCCCCTCTTTTGCCACCACACTAGCAAGAGTGGTCTTACCTGTCCCTGGAGGACCTGCAAGAATCAAGTTTCCCACACGGTTTTCACGAATCAATTTGGGAAGCAAACAATTTTCGCCGAGCAAATGCTTTTGCCCAACCATTCCATCAAGGTTTGATGGACGCATGCGTTCTGCTAGGGGACGCCTCAGTGAAACCAAATCATCTGTCCGGTCAAAAAAGTTCTTGAACTGCTCCGTCATTTTATCCCCATCCTTAACTTGATAAGATGAATTGGGCAAGACAATGGCTGCCTTTGGATAGCTCATTCAATTTCATCCGCAATTGTTTTTTACAGTGTGCATAATTTTAACAAACCACCCAATTCAATAGATGAAAAAACAACCACTTTAACAAAAAACACAATTTTGGCATGGGTTTTGCAAGAATTCATTCAAACCGAGTTATCTAGAACTCTAACTAACTGAATATCAATAATTAATAAAATGAAATCTAAATCCCTAAAGTTGTTTAATTTGGGCGCTGCACCGTGGAAGTATATGCTTCTTGCGGTAATTTTAGCGTTCTCCAATGTCGTGCCTGCCCATGCGGATGATCATGAGGAAGCACCCACCGAAGAAGCCGCTGCTGAAGAGGCTGGTCCAGTAGATGATTACCTTGAACTTCTTGAAGCACAGGGTGAATACGCTCCTGCTTACGACTTTTTCACAACTTCTATGTTGTGGACAGTTATCGCAGCTGCCCTTGTTTTCTTAATGCACCTTGGATTTGCTACTTTAGAATCTGGTCTCTGTCAGAAAAAGAATACTGTAAATATTCTCTTTAAGAATGTTTTCATCATTTCAATCGGTGTCTTGACCTACGCATTTTTCGGGTTTAACACACATTACCCCGGAGATTTTAACGGCTGGTTCAGTTGGGGCGGTATGATTGGTGATTTAAATGCAGACGGTGGGGCCACCTGGGGATACGGTGGACTTGGCTTAGCCATGACTGGCTTCGGAGATTTCATCTTCCAAGCAATGTTTGCTGCCACTGGTGCAACAATTGTATCTGGTGCGGTTGCTGAGAGAGTTAAACTTTCTTCCTTTATGGTATTCGCACTTCTTTTCGTTGGTGTTGCCTATCCAGTTGCTGGTTCTTGGCACTGGGGCGGAGGCATACTTGCCGAACTTGGATTTAAAGACTTCGCCGGTTCCACAGTAGTGCATGCATTCGGTGGCTTCGGAGCATTGGCCTGCGTCATGGTACTTGGACCTCGTCGCGGAAAATATACCGAAAATGGTATCAAGCCTATTCCTGCACACAACTTTCCACTCGCTGCTATCGGTGTCTTTTTACTGATGTTTGGTTGGTATGGCTTCAATGGAGGTTCTGTGTTGTCGGCTGAGCCAGGTGTTCTTGGTCTAGTTTTCACCACCACCACGCTTGCTGCATGTGCTGGTGCTTTAGGTGCTATGTTCACCTCTTGGTTTGCTTTGAAGAAACCCGATCTTTCCATGGCTTTAAATGGTATCCTTGCAGGATTGGTTGGAATTACAGCAAATGCTGATGTGGTTTCCGTAGGAAGTGCAATTATCATCGGGGCAATCGCTGGTGTGATCGTAGTTTTCGCAATCACTTGGTTGGATAAATCTAAAATTGATGATCCTGTCGGTGCAATTTCTGTACATGGAATATGTGGTATCTGGGGAACTTTAGCCTGTGCTATTTTCGCAGACTTCGATTTCATGGTACAACTACAAGGAGCTTTACTAGTAAGTGCATTTGCATTCATCTTTGCATATGTGGTATTCTCTATACTCAAAGCAGTTATGGGAGTTCGTGTTAGTGAAGAAGAAGAAGATCGCGGACTTGACATTACCGAACATGGGCAAGAAGCCTACACAAATTAATAACTCGCTTCTTGCAAAGACCCAATAATCTCACACGAAAGAAAATATTATGAAATTAGTTAAAGCCGTCATCAAGCCTTTCAAGCTTGAAGAAGTTAAGGACGCCTTATCCGAAATTGGAGTAGAAGGTATGACCGTTTCCGAGGTAAAAGGATTTGGTCGCCAAAAAGGGCATACTGAAATCTACCGTGGAAGCGAATACACAGTAGATTTCCTCCCCAAAGTAAAAATCGAGATCGGTGTTGCCGATGATTTGACTGACAAAGTAGTCGACGCCATCGTTGGGGCCGCTCAAACCGGCAAAATTGGCGATGGTAAAATTTTTATCCTTCCCATGGAAGAGTGTGTTCGCATTCGGACTGGTGAAAAGGGGGATGAAGCACTCTAATCGCTAAAAATTAATCCATTCTTAATGGGGGAAAAATTTCTCCCCCCAACCTATCTTAAGCCCGGCTCGCTAGGAGCCGGGCTTTTTTGTGCCCACCAATAAAATGAGTAATATTCATTTTCAAAATTATAATTGCTCATCTGTTGCTAATTTTCCTAGTTTAAATATCTTCAAATCCGCAAAAATATAGAATAACAACCAACAGTACTATGATTTCAAGATATCTTCTTATTCTCCTCAGTATGGGCCTTGCTTCTTTTGCTTATGCTCAGGACACCGAACCCGCTACCACCGGATCTGCTGTGGCCACGATTCAAGTTGTGGATGCAGAGCCCGAAATTTCAACAGAAGAACCGTCTCTTGACAGTGGAAATACTGCCTGGATGCTCACAGCAACCGCTCTGGTATTGTTCATGACACTACCCGGTCTTGCTTTGTTTTATGGCGGGTTGGTCCAGTCTAAAAATGTTCTCTCCGTGCTTATGCATTGTTTTGCAATTGCCTGTCTAGCATCCATTATTTGGTTTGCCGTCGGATACAGTTTGGCTCTTACCCCTGGAGGACTGGGAGACGAAGCACGCGGATGGATTGGTGGAACCCAGCATTTCTTCCTTCAATTACTTAGTGCGGATTCATTAAACGGAGACCATCCAGAAACGGTCTGGATTATGTTTCAAATGACATTTGCCATCATCACTCCCGCTCTCATTGTGGGTGCCTTTGTCGAAAGAATTAAATTTTCCGCAGTCCTTCTCTTTAGCGGGCTTTGGCTAGTGGTTGTCTATTGCCCGGTATGTTATTGGGTATGGGGAGGTGGTTGGCTCGCTGAACGTGGAGTTATTGACTTTGCTGGAGGAATTGTGGTTCATGCCACCGCTGGTGCATCTGCCCTGACTCTCGCTGCCATGCTTGGTCGCCGTAATGGATTCCCCAAGACTTTAAAACCTCCCCACAGTCCTGGTATGGTGATGACTGGAGCAGCAATGCTTTGGGTAGGATGGTTTGGTTTCAATGCTGGTAGTGCCGGTGCCGCAGATACTAGTGCGGGCATGGCTATGTTGGTCACTCATCTTTCCGCTGCTACCGCCAGCTTGGTTTGGATGTTTGTAGAATGGAGAAAGACGGGTAAACCCGGCTTAGTTGGTATTGTTACTGGCACTATTGCCGGACTTGCCACTATAACCCCTGCCTCTGGTAGTGTTGGGCCTTTAGGTGGGATCATCATTGGTGCATGTGCCGGAATTATTTGTTACTATGCCTGCGGGTTTGTGAAAGAAAAGCTGGGCATTGATGATTCTTTAGATGTTGCCGCGGTCCACGGAGTGGGAGGTATTCTC
This sequence comes from Opitutales bacterium, assembly GCA_900299365.1. Taxonomy (GTDB): domain Bacteria; phylum Verrucomicrobiota; class Verrucomicrobiia; order Opitutales; family Seribacteraceae; genus Chordibacter. The sequence goes on along the minus strand of OMJS01000033.1, from coordinate 14,591 downwards.
GGCACTCTGCTGGTCTCCTACCTTGGATGGAAAGGTGAGCTTGGTGGTCTTGGTATCAACCATGTAAATTGGAAGGACCAGTTGGTCGTACAGGCACAAGGATGTCTCGCAGCAATTGCTTTATCGGTCGTGGCTACCTACATTATCGTAAAAATTGTTTCCGCAGTGGCAGGAGGCATTCGAGTTTCAGATGATGATGAAACAAAGGGGCTTGACCAAGCGGCTCATGGAGAGAATGGTTACTCTCTAAGTTAAACAATTCCCCATTTAGCAATTAACTCAATTTAAGCATATGAAACTAATCAAATCCATTATCAAACCATTCAAACTCGAAGATGTTAAGGATGCATTATCCGAAATTGGAATCGAAGGAATGACCGTGATTGAAGCAAAAGGATTCGGTCGACAAAAAGGACACACCGAAATTTATCGTGGCAGTGAATACACCATCGACTTCTTGCCCAAGGTAGTGATCGAAGTCGCGGTTCCTGATGATATTGCTGATAAAGTGATCGAGACTATTGTTAAAGCGGCAAAAACTGAAAAGATCGGGGATGGTAAAATCTTTGTCATTCCAGTAGAACAAGCCGTTCGTATTCGTACGGGAGAACAGGGCGAGGTTGCTCTTTAGTCCTCCTAAATAAAACAATTTTAGAAAGGCTTTCGGATAACCGAAAGCCTTTTTCTTTTAGAGTAAGCCATCCAAGGTCCAAATTAACCATGCCACCGTCGCATAGACCGGAAAAGCCATTAATTGTTTAAATGACTCCATCCAGATTCCGGGCTTGGGTAATTTCCCCAACCAGGCAGGAAAAAAAGATAGCAACAGGTAAGGTGTTGATAGTCCAATTGCTATGCTCGTAAAAATAATAAAAGAAGGTAATGCAGACATAGTTAAAGCGGCACCCACTGCAACTCCAAGAAATGGAGCCATGCAAGGAGTAGCAACCACCGTGGCCAAAACTCCGGAAAAGAAACTCCCCGATAATCCTGCCTTTTGGGAAAGATTAGAACCTAGTCCTGTAATCGAAATCCCCATTTCAAATACACCACTCAAACTGAGTCCAAAAAGAAAAAGTAAAGCAGCCAAGACCGATACAAAGATCGGATCCTGCAATTGAAAACCCCAACCAAGTTGGTGTTGTAATCCGTCGCGAAGAGTTAAAAGTATTCCAACTAATATCCAAAAGGAAAGAACCACACCGAGGGTAAATATCCAACCATGCCGGGAAATTTGAGTACGGTCTTCTCCAGCTTGCTTTACAAATCCCATAATCTTTAAACCGATCACCGGAAATACACAGGGCATAAGGTTAAGAATTAATCCGCCCAACCAGGCAAGAACTACAAGAGTCAAAAAATGATCTTCTTTGGGAGAATTTTCAACGGACAGATTACCATCGGAAATCAAATCAACCAGAGAATGAGTGGTTAAAATTTCGGGCAAAGAAATGGGTTGAGCAGGATTTCCTTTTTCGGCAGGCGGATAATAGATATTGAAGGGTACGCCTTCTCGACCATGAGATTGTAAAGATTTGAGAATATCTGGGTTTTTTTGAGTCCAATCGGCCCGAAGTAAATGAACCTCTTTTTCAAACAAGGCATTCCTTACCTGCTCATCACTGTAAACTCGTTTATTTACCTGACAGGAGAGGCACCATTTAGCGGTGTAATCGATATAGACCGCCCTGCCCTCTGCTAGCAATTCTTCCTCCAATTGTGGAGACCATGCTTCCCAATTTAAAGAATCATTGAATTGTGAGGTTGGGTTTGCAGGGTATCCCAACCAACAACCTGCACATAGACTGATCCATGCAAATACTTGCCAATTTCGTACCAATGCCTGGGGTTGACGAGAGCGACCATATGCCCATGCCGCCATCGCAATTAAAACAAACCCAAGCAATATATTTAACAAGATGAATTCGTCTTCTCTTTCCTCAACATGTGAGTAAGATTCTGGGACAGAACTAGGGAATGGCTCGACTTGTTCAACTGGCACCGATATTTTCCAAGGGTTAGATAGTTCAGGGTGATTCAGTACTCCGTCAATTTGATCAGGCCATTTTTCCCTGTCATCCAAAAACTGCCATGTAATTTCCAAGCTCTTCGTTTGATCAAAAAAAGAGTGACTGTTTTGTTTGGTCATAATCGAAGAATTTTCCGGGTAAAAATAAAATTTATCTGTGGCTAGTTGACTAAATTTCTCTGTATGTATGATAAGTTTTCCATCCCCCCCATTGAAACTTGCTTTGGCAGATAGTTCTAACGGGGCAGCAATGGGGAGATGACGCCTTGCATTTTTCAAGCGGGAGATATTTTTTTTGATCAATTCTTGCTTCTGGGAACGAGGGAATTGTAAAGAGAATTGAAATTCATAGGGCAAACAAGTGGACTCATTACAAATCAAGGCATCAAATCGCCCTTCTAGCTTCGAAACCTCTTCCAATTTGGATGGGGCAAATAATGTGTTAAGCAAAACAAATTGATTTTTGAGTGCATAACCACTTATACCCTCATATTCATAGTGATAAGGGGCTGGAAACTGCAGTGGGTCAGCCCTCCATTTTTCTTGCGAGAAACTCCACTTTAGTGTGGTTGAATATCCTGATTCTCCAGCATTTTTCCAATAAATATGCCAATCAGGAGCCAGCGATATTTCTAAACCCACCAAGACCTCCGATTTCTCTGCCACAGTAGCAGTGTCGCAAATAACTTGGATATCGATTAACTCATCAGCCTTGGGCACTAGACCCAGCAAGGATACGCCCACAAATAGGTTCAAAAAACAAATAATTTTTCGACCAAGACCCGCCAGCATAGAAAGCAGAATATGAATTATGGGAACCGATTAAAACTTCCTCGGGTACTTTCACAAAACTCTTGCATCGATCGCTGCAAAGCGGATGGCCATTTGATATGGTCTGGCAATGTCTGAAAAACATGTACCCTAGGAATTTTGGTAATACCCATTTCCAAACCAGCAAGGAAATTATCAAAGGCCTTTTCCCAAGGAATCGAAAATTTCTTGGAAATTAATTGAGGTTCCATAGAGTCGAGCGACAATCTACTCAGTGCCATTTCTTCCACTTCCTCTTGATTCTCAGGCAAATTCAACTCACTTTGCAAAGCAATCAACCACAAACCTGCTGTCTTACGGATAAAGGTACTTAATTCCTCCCCAACTCCAGCAATTTTGGGACTAATCAAGTCATTGGTCGATTTAGATATCCCCAGACCATTATAATCAATACTAGAGACTTCATCGGGAGAAAAATCGGGCATATTACCAGACAAAAAGAAGACCACATCCGGGTCATAACTTACAGCCGTTGCCAACCCGTACCATGGTCCAATCACCCCAGGAAGAACCTGAGCGTACAAGAGTTCTTTCGGATAAAACTGATTTCTTCCCTGTTTCAGAGTATCTGGAGTTGTGCCCAAGCTAGTGATCCACTCCGTTGCATATCGCTTATTTTCATCGTTTGCCCTAAGGATCGTTTTACCCAAAGCATGGGCTTCTCTAAGGTTCCAGCACAAAACCAGATTAAAATAAGAATTCGCAGAAAGTTTAGTTAAAGATTCAAGAACGGCTAACTTCATTCTTTCCAGACGAGCCGTTGCATCCACTCCCTTCAATTGATATGACCCAACATCCAAAATATAAACAACATGTTTTGCGTCATAGGCTTGATCAAGAAAATCAACTCGGTTTTCCAATCCCAGACTAGAGGGGGGGTCGGGCAATTTCAAGGCAGGAGCAAGCATCTCTTTGAGATTTGGTTTTGCATTTTTGGAGAGGACCGGACTCTCTATTTTACTTCCATCTACAATGCCAGAATCGTTGCCAAATTGATCAACTTGTTCGATTAATTCGTCCAAGTCTCTAGGATTATCCTGAGACTCCTGAGTCTCACTGACATTAAGATCCGACAGGGATATAGGTTGTAGGGCGGCCGATATTTCGGCCAATTGAGGATTTAGGTTTGGTTTTTCTGACATATACCAAACTCCCCAAACGATTGCCACCGCTAGGTTGGAAAATATGCTTAAAATAAGGAGAAATTTTATGTGCCATGGAACATATTTTATTTTTCTCGTCCTAGACCTCGGTGAACGACTCGGTCGGAATGAGCCCATTTCATAGATTTTCCCACCATTTTTGATTAAATGATCGTGCCATGCCTGAAATTGTTCATCGGTAATGCCATATTTTTGGCATTGTTCCTCCTTGGCGACTCCACGAATGATAGACTCCAGAACAATCCTGAGCTTTTGCTCTCCCGTAAACTCTGCCGGCATAACTTAATTTCCTAGCAAAGGAGACTCTGTCGTGCAACTGCCAATGCACTGACTGCAGCGGTTTCAACCCTGAGTACATGCGGGCTTAATCGGAAAAATGACAAACCTTCTTTTCGAGCGAAATCTTCCTCCTCCTCTGTCCAGCCTCCTTCAGGACCGACAAAAATTGCGACCGTTTTTTTATCGGGAAGAGGTGATAATTTTTTCACTCCTTCATTCAAACTACCAAACCAACAATGTTCACCATCATTTACCAGAGATAGAGCATCAGCAAATAAGGTGGGGTGATCAAAAGTAGGAACCCATGGATTGCCGGACTGCTTGCAAGCTTCTTGGGCAATTTTTCTCCAACGGTCTTTTTTCTCCTCAAATTTTTTTAGGGAAAAGGCTCCCTCTGTTCTTTCTGAGATTAAGGGTGTCAATCGAGATACGCCAAGTTCACACAAGGGACGAATTAATTCATCCCACTTATTCCCCTTACTTAATGCAATGACCATACGAATCCTTGATGTATGTGGAGAGATTAAATCGCATCCCACCACACGGACCCTGACCAATGAACGATCAACTTCTAGGCATTCTCCGGAAAACTTTCCCCCCTTGCCATCGAGGCACTCTAGCTTATCCCCTGGTCTAATTCTCAAAACCCGAGATAAATGGACTGCCTCGTTTTCGGGCAAAAAGATTTCCTCACCTACTTCGATAGGAGATTGTTCAATAAATGCCCGAATGGATCTGCTCAATCTCCTAAAGGTAAAAAATACTGCTTGCTTGGCAACTCAACACAATGCATGGGATGAGACTATGCAAAGAAAGGGTTTTTCAAGAAAATGCGCATAAGCGGAGGCAAAGCCAGAGGGATCCCCCTCAAGGTGAGCAAAAAGGGAGATGTGCGTCCCGCTATTGAAACGACCCGGGAGCGTTTATTTTCCTCAATTTTTCAATCTGTGGAAAACGCCACTGTACTGGATCTGTTTGCCGGTTCCGGGGCATACGGACTCGAAGCTCTGAGTCGGGGTGCCCGGGATTCCACATTTATCGAAAAAAATCGTCTGGTCTTCAGCGATCTCAAAACAAACCTCGCTTGTGTACTTAAGAGCGCCAAGCTTATCGGAGAAGCAGGTAGGCTCATAAACCGGGATGTGGTTGATTTTCTTAAAGATACTCCGGAAAAACCCTATGATTTAATCTTCATCGATCCACCCTACTCCGAAATTGAGAAATTGTGCCCGAAAATTTTTGACCTCTTGTACGCCAACCAATACCTCAGTGAAAATGGTCTGATAATTCTGGAAACACCTGGGGAATTGGCCCTAGAATTTCTCAATTGGGAAGTGACAAGGGTGGTAGGAAAAGAAAAACGGGGAAGTCCGGTGCACCGGCTCTACTCATTAGCCCAACCTCGACCCGACCAGTAATTGGCCGACAGGTATCCCATTGCGGCAACCATTGCTGTTTCCACCCGCAATACCCTCTGTCCCATATGGTAGAACTCAAACTCATTTATACGCAGAAAATCTCGCTCCTGGGAGGACCAACCCCTCTCTGGACCGATAGCCAGTTGCACGCCCCGTGCTTGGGGGAAAGATGAATAAGAAGATAGGGCAGAGACTGCTTCGTAAACATCAAGAGCAATTCGAGAAGAGTTCTTGGACAGTATAAGTTCGATGGCTTCCTTCAAATAATTTACCCGTTTTACTCTTGGTAAGTGACAGGAGAATGCCTGTTCCGCTCCTTTAATTAGCAAGCTCTTCCATTCATCCTTCCATAAAGAACTGTCCCCATAGGAGAGTTCGCCTTTTTCAGGTTGAAAGAAAATTAGTTCTTCCACCCCAAGAGTAGCTGCCTGTTCAATTATCTTCCGACAAGTCTGCGGTCTGCACAACCCAACCAGAAGAGTTATTGGTAAAAGGTCACTGGGGTGAGGACGTCTCCATTTCAGGACAATTCTAACTGTTCCAGATTTTGTCCACTTTAGCGTTCCTTTGCCTCGCGGTCCATTAATTACTCCGAAATCTACCTGGTCACCATCTTGTGAGCGAAGTACTTCTTTTAGATGTTTTGCCCGAGGGTCATTTTTCGACCATTCTACCTCTTCGAGGACATCTTCGAGAAGAAACAGATTCAATGGGATAACAACCAAAGTGCTTGGTATGGGCGAAGCTCCAGATCTTTACTTCCCCATACAATCTCCCCACCTGTAATTAAATCCTTTGCTTTCGCCGAGGAAAACCATTGGGGATGACCGTCTTTGAATTTTACTGGATTAGACTGGGGTGAAAAATTGTAGAGACATACGATGGTTTGGTTACCATCCTGAGATGAACGGACGAGGCCAAATATCGAATCGCCAAGATCAAGGATTTCCTGAGCAGAGTCTGGATGGAACGCTGGGGCGGATGACCGCTTGCGTAAGGTGGTCACATACCAGTCAAATACCCGCGACTCAGTGGTTTGCTTTTTTCCAAGCATTGATTCTAGATCTGCAAGTTGCCATTTTTTGCGGTTGAGGGTGCGGGCACGTCCCGTCTCTGCAAATCCCTCATGATCATTAGAGGTAGCACAAAGAGAATGAAAATAAACCGCCGGGATACCCTGAAGCGACAGAGCAAGGGCTTGAGAGCATAAGAATCGCTTTTCTCCTAGCTCAGTATCTTTTACATCAGTTAGTGCAGAATAATAAGTGATATTTAGCTCATAAGGTGATTCCGTACCGTCTGGCATACTACGCATCGATACCTTTCCGCCCTTACCCTCTATTTCTTTGGCTAAAGAAAATACTTCTTGCTTGGGCAGGATGCCTTCCAATGGACGAACTCCTACCCCGTCATGACTGGCAGTAAAATTGAGGAAGTGACAACCTTTGCCCGGGGGAGCCAAAGTCGAGGCCCATTCCCTAAGGTGCTTCGATGTTCCACGGAGTAAGCCGTGTAGAAGCAAAGGGGGAAGCGAAAATTGATAAACCGCATGGGCTTCATCTCCCTTACCAAAATAGGAAATGTTTTCCTCGTGTGGAACATTGGTCTCGGTCAGCAAAATAGTTTCAGGGGCAACCACATCCACAAAATTGCGAATTAATTTAATGACCTCATGTGTCTCTGAAAGATGTAAACAATTTGTCCCCAGTCTTTTCCATAGAAAGGCTACTGCATCGAGCCGCAATATTCGACAACCCATGGAAATATAATAGAGAATAATATCCAGAAATTCGAAGAGTAAGTCGGGGCAAGTCCAATCGAGGTCAACTTGATCCGCACTAAAAGTAGTCCATACCATTTTTTCCCCATTTCTTGTTTGATAAGGTGTAAGCAAAGGGGTGGATCTGGGTCTTACTACAGCAGACAAATCTGATTCCGCATCGCCTTGCATAATATAATTCATTCCCGGTTCCACCCCAGAGACAAATTCTCTAAACCATGGACTCTTGGCAGAACAATGATTCAACACAAGGTCGAACATTAATTTAAATTCCTTGGAAAAATTTTCGATATCCGACCATTTGCCATAGTTTTTATGACCCTGCCGATAATCAACTACAGAAAATCCATCATCTGATGTCCACGGGTAAAAAGGGAGAAGATGAACGGTGGAAACCGCCCCTTTTAAATACTGGGAACAAAATTCCCGTAAAACATCCAAGGGTGCCCTATCCATTGACTGTACCATGTCTGCATAGGTGATTAGGACCACATCCTGCTCGCTTAAACCATTCGACTGTGAATTCGGCGATAAACCAACACCTACCCCATAACGACCGATCATTTGGTACATACGGTCAAGTAGGCGGTCGGCCCGGTCCATCCCATAGAGTTTGCCAAGTCGACGGCGCAAAAGTTTCAAACGAGTGCTTGAGATGTGCTTAATTGCAGTTTGGGTAAAATAACTCATCGTAAAATCTTAGTAACCTGTCAGATCTGCAATAAATGCTCGCAGGTTACTTCTTATGGTAGAGTAAGAATAAAATTGGCGGGCAACCTCATAATTATGGTTTACGATTTCCTGACACAAATCAGAATCCGTAAGAATTTGTCTAACCTGCCTGGCAATTGTTGGAGTTACAAATCCATCCATGGTTAAGAGACGAAATCCTTTGGGCTCAATATCTCTAACGAAAATAGAATACCTGTTGATAAGCACGGGTTTTCGAAAATAAATCGCTTCGAGCAAGGCATTCCCAAAACCTTCATAAGTACTTGGGTAGGTCACAAAGTCCGCATGATGATAAAGGTCCCAGAGGGTGTAAACCTTTCGTCCCTCCGAGTCCCGTTGTCGGACTTCTCCCACTCGATCAGCGACTACCCGCATATCAACACCTTCCTCGTTTGCTAATTGCTCAAGCATTCCCAAATATTCATAGCCCTCATCACCCGCTTCATGAGATATGACAAGCTTGCACCTGGGATCCTTGAGCAGGCTGACCAGTTTGATCGCCTGTTCAATTCCTTTGCGGGGCACGACCCTAGTTGGTTGCAAAATAAAGAAATCTTCGTCAGTCAATCCAAGTTCCTGGCGGACATCCGATGCATAATCATCCACCTGTTCAGGCGGATTTTCGAAATCGAACACATTGGGAATTACCAAGGATGCACTGCCCTTGCGTAGAGCTAATTGTTCCTGGGCTTCTTGATTGATTACCACATCGCGCATATTGCCAAGCTTTGGAGGGAAACTCATATCCAGGTATTCCGGTATGCAATTCACGGAAAACCGGGTGCGCTCCCAATAAAAATCATGATGGTGGGCAATTGCAGGCATTCTGGTTTCCGAAAGAAATTCAGTTAAGGCAATTCCGAGAGGAACATGCATGGGAATGGCAAGACAGTTTTGTGGGACGATGATATCGATATCAAACTTTTCCACAAATCGGTAAAGGGTACTCTTAAGGTAATCCGCAAGAGCCCGGATTCGCTCGGTTACAAAGCGGTCACGTTGATCACCTTTCCAGATTTGTTCATTGATCCATTTATTTTCAGAAAAACCAAAATAAGCTTCAGGCACCACATGACTGATATCTGGGTTTCGGTCACTCTGCCCGCTATACCAATAACTTATGTGCCTGTCCTCCCAGAGGACTTCCGCCCATTTTGCACTCTCAAGAGAGACTCCGTCCTGTCCCGCAAAACGGGTTGATACAAATCCTATATTTTTAGCCATCTGTTTGAGAAAAGCGTGAAAATTTTATACATACTATTATTTGGGTGATGCAGGAAGGTCTCTTTTATTTCAACATCTAAAACGAAATCTTCGGTTAAGCTTTACAAAAACCTCCCAGAAGCCTTATTGCAAACATACATGCCAATTGAACAAATTGATAGTGATACCTTCCTGCACGGACTGTTGAATGATATCTCCGGCAGAATTGAACAAATTCGCCAAAAGCGGGACTCCTTTCTTACGGATGCTGTTCTTCTCGGTGAGATTCCATCCCCAACCTTTGGCGAGGGGGACCGTATTCGTACTGTAGTTGACCGTTTTCGTGAAAACGGACTAGACAATCCATTAGTGGATGAATTCGGTAATGCCTCAGCACAGTTACCAGGAACTGTTGGAGAATCCTCCATCTTGATAATGGCACACGCAGATTCGGTATTTTCTCCTGATGTGCGACATGAAATCCAAGTTGGATCTGATTTCATGACTGGGCCTGGCATTGCCGACAATGCCATTGGTCTTGCTGCTATGATATCTTTGCCTCGATTACTGTCGGACTTAGGGATTCAATTGAGAGACAACCTAATCTTGGTAGCCAATTCAAAAAGCCTAGGCCGGGCAAACATGGAAGGTGCCCGTGGCTTTCTCGAAACCATGAGTCTTCCCGCCAAAGCCGGTATTTGCGTGGAAGGATCAACCTTGGGTCGATTAAGCTATTCAGGTCTTGGTACTTTACGTGGTGAAATTACCCTGCAAGTACCGAGCGATTATGATTGGAAGAGATTCGGAGCTGCTGGTGCAATCAGTCACCTAACAGGGTTAATCAATAAAATCCGTGAAATCCCCATTCCTAAAGAGCCCAAAACCCAGATCGTTTTTGGGGGGTTAAAGTGTGGATCGAGTTACAATACTTCTCCAAGGCAGGGTACCCTTAGGTTTGAGATTACCAGTGAGGGGGATGAGGTGATTGGCCAAATGGAAGACAACCTCAATGAAATTTGTGAACAATTTTCTGCGGAAACAGGCACTCTGGTAAACATGGAAGTGGTAGCGAAAAGAAAGAATTGTGGAATACCTTTTACTCATCCTTTGGTAAAAACAACCCGCACAATCATGCAAGAGGCTGGAATAACCCCACAGGTAGACCCCAGTACGGGTGATCTAAACGCCCTAATTTTGGGAGGGTTACCGGCTGTCACGCTTGGTCTTACAACGGTGGAAAATTTACGGGAGGTCAATGAGACCGTTCATCTCGAACCGCTTTATGCAGGTATGGCTCAACTTATCACATTAATAGAGGCAATTGATCAGGGAATTTGCGAAGTATGAGTAAGCAAAAAAGTTGGCTCGAAAGAAATACCTTTCATCATGGGGCTTTTTGGGATCTTATTAAACTTGTCGAAGAAAAAGAAAAAAAAGGACTCAAGATCTCCCTGTGCATCCCTACGCTCAATGAAGAAAAAACCATTGGCAAAGAAGTTTTAATTCTCCGGTCCGAACTTATGGAGCGATATCCATTGGTTGATGAATTTGCCGTCATTGATTCTGGTTCCAAAGACAAGACTTTGGAAGTTGCTGCAAATTATGGGGCTGATGTTTACTTGGCTTCTGACATCCTGCCAGAAGTGGGAGATAAGCGTGGAAAAGGGGAAAACCTTTGGAAAGCAATACATCAACTGAAAGGGGATATCATTTGCTATGTCGATGCAGATATCTCCAATATTCATCCCCGATTTGTTTATGGTCTGGTCGCCCCTCTTATTCACCGAGAAGAAATTACCTATGTAAAAGCCTTTTATGATCGACCGCTCAATTACTCTAGCGGTCTTCGACCCAGCGGCGGTGGCAGAGTAACAGAGATTTTAATTCGTCCGCTCTTTGCATTATTTTATCCGGAACTCTCCAACATCATTCAACCTTTGTCAGGTGAGTACGCTGCCCGGCGAGAAGTGCTCGAAAAAATTCCATTTCCTATAGGCTATGGTGTGGAAACTTCTCATCTTCTAGATTTATATGAATTGTACGGACTGGAAACTTTTGCCCAGACCGATCTTGACCGACGGGTACACCGTAACCAGACAACCAATGCACTTGGTAAAATGAGCTTTGGCATCCTGCAGACATTTTTCAACCGGCTACATTCTCAGGGCAAGCTAGATAAGATGCCTGACTTGGAAACTTTTTACCGCCGGTTTGAAGTTGAGGATGGAAACTACAGCCAATTGATTCAGGAAGTGGTAGAAGAGGAAAGACCTCCGATGATACAAATCGAAGGATATCTAAACCGAAGCCTTTCTACCTGACTCTAGCGTTGGCAGCATGAAAATTGCTCTTGTTCATTACCACCTCCAACCAGGTGGAGTGACCCGGGTAATTGAGAATACCATAGAAGCATGGGAAAACTTTGAAACCGGCCCCGATCAGTATGTTGTGCTATCTGGCAGACCTTACAGCGGAAATAAGCTACAAAATGTTCGGGTAGTCGAAGGCTTAGACTATGCTGAAGTTTCCGAAGCTCCATTACCCATTGTTCTGAAGCAAAAAATGGAAGAGGCGGCTAGGTCTGTACTTGGTCAACTACCTGATGTTTGGCATATTCACAATCATTCCCTTGGAAAAAATGCAGGGCTTAGTGGAGCTGTTGCTGAATTGTCTAAATCCGGAGCAAGATTATTACTACAACCACACGACTTTGCTGAAGATGGTAGACCTCAGAATTATTGTAACCTTGCCGATGCCCGTAATCTGCTTTATCCCACGGGCGGTCAAATTCACTATGCAGCCCTAAACCAGCGTGACCAAGTTTTCCTTAAAGCCACTATTGGAGATGGTGGCAGTCCTGTTCACTTACTTGCCAACGCGATTGCCCAACAGAAAAACAAAGGTAGCTCGCCAGAACAAAAAGAATCCGCAGAACTTCCGCGAAATTTGATACTTTATCCAGTACGGGCGGTGCGAAGAAAAAACCTTGGTGAGCTTGCCCTTCTTTCCGCTACTCATCCGGAATTTCATTTTGCCAACAGCCTTGGTCCAACCAATCCTTCTTTTTCCACTATTTACCAAGATTGGATCGATTATGCTCAGAAGCATAGATTGAACCTCACTTACGGATTGGGTCAGTATACTGATACTAGTTTCTCAGCCATGGTAAACCATTCAAGGTCCATCATTAATGTAAGTGTGGCTGAAGGTTTTGGCCTTGGATTTCTTGAACCATGGACCTTTGGAAAATGCCTGTGTGGTAGAAATATACCAGAAATCACCTCAGACTTTTCCGAACTGGGGGTCAATTTAAACAACCTCTATGACGAGTTATGGATAGACCATTCGCTGGTGGACCAAGAGGCATTGCTAAACTCAATTTCAATTGCTCTAAAATGTGCGTATCATGATTACCAAAGGGAGTTACCCAGAGGAGCCGTAAACCAAGCAAATAAGGCGATTAACAATGAATATGGTGTGAAATTTGGCAGCCTTAATGAAGACTTACAAAAAAAGGTAATCGCCAAGGTACATTTTTCATCCTACGAAGCAAAATCCATTCGAAAGCAGGCAAAACTTGAGATCACTGATAGCCTGACCATCGAACAGAACCAAACTGCAGTAAAAGAAAAATTCTCACTCTCTGCCTACGGTTCAAAAGTTCAAGAGATTTACCGGGCAATACTTGAGAGCCCCCCTCAAAAAGTTCAATTTGCGGATGGCGAGAAGATGTTAGACCAATTTCTTAGCCCTGAGCGCCTAAATTTACTCAGGACTTAAAATTTGCGATCGCAAAGTAAAAGGAAAGAAGACTCAGCCTTTTCTCTTCGCTTCGTAAAGACGCTTTTCTTTAACCTTGGTTGCTTCCTTACCAACTCGTTCCCGAAGGTAATACATGCGTGAACGCATGGTGATACTTTCACGATCGATTTCAATCTTATCAATCAGGGGAGAATTTACTGGAAATACCCGCTCCACACCCACGCCGGACGCTATTCTACGCACTGTAAAAGTTTCATGTATTCCAGATCCCTTGCGGGCGATCACGATACCACCAAAAACCTGAATTCTTTCCTTGTCCCCCTCGCGAACGCGAACATGAACCTTTACTCCATCCCCAACTTTGAATTGGTCGCGTCCTTCCTGGAGGTATTCGTTAGTTATTTCTTTCAGCAATTGCTCATTCATGGTCTCAGTTCCTTATTGATTGGTGATAGTTTTCAAATCTGGGCGTAATCTTCTCGTTTTTTCCACTCGTTTTTCATGGCGCCAACGGGCGATCGCCTCGTGGTTTCCCGAAAGTAATACTTCGGGAACCTTAAATCCTCTAAATTCTTCTGGTCGAGTATACTGGGGGCAGCCCAATAAGTTATCCTCGAATGATTCACCGAGCAAAGATTGATCATCTCCTAGTACTCCGGGTACATGACGGGCGACAGAATCGATCAAAACACTTGCGGCAAGTGCCCCATTGGTCAGAACATAATCTCCAATACTGACTTCACGGTGAACGATTTGATCGCGCACTCTTTGATCGATTCCCTCGTAATGACCGCTCAAAAGTACTACATGCTGGAGTTTGGAAAATTCCTTGGCAAGTTCACTGGTAAATCTCTCCCCGTCAGGAGCCATATAGACTACGGTTGTTTGAGGAGAGGAAATTTCTTCGATAGCGTCAAACAATGGCTCAGGTTTAAGCACCATTCCCGCACCACCACCAAACGGACGATCGTCTGCTTCGCGATGCTTACCTTTTGCCCAGTCCCGCAAATCACGGGAATGGACATCTAATAATCCCCGCTCAATTGCTTTACCAACAATACTTTCTCTAGTAAATCCCTCAACAGTTTGAGGAAATAAAGATAAGACGTCGAAACGCAACTGAGGGTTCATCATGCGGATCATCGAAATTGAAAAATGGCATCTCCAAGAAGTGGCGCGATAAAAGGATTAAGAATCAGCCTCTTCTTTATCTTCTGAATCTTCTTTTTTCTTGGCCTTCGCCTTGGCTTTTGGATTAGCTACTTTTTCCTCTACTGGGGCTTCCTCTTTGGACTCTGGTGCAGCGGCTTCCTCCTCCTTCACTTCCTCCTTAGGGGCTTCTTCCTTTGCTTCCGGCTCGGCTGCTTTTTCCTCTACTGGGGCTTCCTCTTTGG
>OMJS01000032.1 GCA_900299365.1 Opitutales bacterium | reverse complement strand
CTTAAGTATAAAACTTAGAAAGTGTAGGTAAGCTCAACGGCGTACTCTTCGGATTTAGCATTGTTGTTGTCAACATCACTATATTCGATGATAGCACCAAGGCTGTCAGTGATAGCATAGTTAGGAGCGATTGTGAACTTTTCGTAATCAGCATTTGCACCTTGCTCGTTTTGTGAAAAACGTACCGCAACACCAAGCTTGTCGTTTACATCGTAATCTGCAAGTAAGAGGTAAGCATCATTATCACCAGCGTCACTTGACATTTCGATATATTCACCAGCGAGAAGAAGTTTTCCAACTTGTTTGGAGATATGGAGGTTGAGAATGTCAGTTTCAAGAGCAGCATTAGCTTGGTTGTCGAAGAAGTAACCACCTCCGATGTTAACATCAGCAATTCCTGAGTATGTAAAGGAAAGCTCAAGGTTAAGGTCTTCAGTTTCGAGATTAGCTCCTGCTGCTTCTTCAAAAGATGCAGCGATAGAGAATGTGTCAGCAGTGTAGGCAACTGTAATACCTTCTACTGATGCAGAGTCAACATCTCCAAGGTTGAAAGCACCATTGTATGCACGGCTGAATGTGTACAAACCAGCTGGATCTTCACGCTCAAAACCAAGTGCTGCACCATAACGACCAAAGGAAATGCTTACAGCATCATTGATGTTGTGAGTGATGTGTGCTTGCTCGATGTTAATGGTGTTGCCGCCATTATTATCTAAGGCGATTAAACCGGAAACGCTTCCAACATTAGCGTTAAGATTAACTTCAACTTCGTCGAGACCGAGGCCTTGAGTGTTTGCAGCACCATCGTTTTCGGAGAGTTGATAAGAACCATCAATAAAACCATTAATGGAGAGATTGTCATTTATTTTGACAGCGGAAGCGGAAGCAACCACGCCAAAAGCAGCCAAAACGGCGAACAGTTTGTTTTTCATATCTATTTTGTTTGTTTGTTTGTTTGTTAAAACTCTTACCGTGATAAGAATTTCATATAATTATTTATAAAAAAACAAATTTGTCAATACCCAATCTATCGGGTGGATTTTTACAAAAATCAAAATGGTGTTTCAAATGAAACTACTCGGTCACGGAAAAAATTTACAATTCCTTTTTCTTCTGTTCCATCTGCATCGAGATCACCCCTGTATTCATATACTTGATCAATCCTAGGTTTTAGAGATTGATTAACTTCATGGGGATCGCCAAGTATTGTACGAACTTGAAAGCGGGTTAGTTTTTGTCGTATTTCAGACCAGCTTTCTTTTTTTGCCCATGGTCCCGAGTCCTTAGCCTCTTGGGAATAAATTTCATTTTTCAATTTTTTGAAGAATGATTCTTTTTCTTTTTCGTTTTTGGGAATTTGAAGTGAAGTGGTTGCAGATTTTGCTTCCTCCGCAGACTGGGCAACCTCCTTTACTTCTTTTTTTACTTCTGCATTATCAGATTCCAGTTTGCCTACTCTTTCTTCTAGACCGACAACTTTTCCAAGGATGAGATCGAGCTTACGGGATAGCTCGGCGTTTGATACAGATTCCTCCGCAAAAATTATTGCGTTGCACAAAAGGAACAAGAAAGGAAATGCGAATAATCTCATGAGTTTATGAAAATGATCGGTTGTTTGATTTTAGGCAAGCACGCTCTATCAAAACAACTCAGGGTTGTAACTCGATGTAAACATTATTTTCTGAGTGAAAATTATCTACTCTCTTTTGGTAAGGTAGACCCGCGGTACACGTTTTGTTATAGAACAGAGGAGTTCCCACTCAATGGTGTTTCCATGTTTGGCAAGTTCACTAAGTCCAATATGTGCATTATTTTGTTTTCCGATAAAGGTAACCATCTCGCCTGCCTGAGGTTCATTTTCTGAATCAGTCAAATCGATCAGGGTTTGATCCATGGTCACGCGCCCAACGATTGGATAACTCTTCTGATTAATCAGTGCCATTGCTTTTCCACCACAATGTAGAGGAATGGCATCGCCATATCCCGCTGCAATCACCCCAATTCGGGAATCCCGTTCTAATATTTTTTCGCAACCATAACTAATCGATGCACCCTTGGGTAAATCTTTAACTAGGGCCAATCGTGAATGAAAGGAAAGGACTGGCTCAACATGAATATCAGCAAGTGCACTATCCCTAGGTGGTGCGATCCCAAATTGAAGTAACCCAACACGAATACCATTGAAAGGCGAGTTGCGGTGCATGGTTTGAAGACTCGATGAGTTATCCGCATGTACTAAAAGATCTGGATTTTGTATCAATGCGGGTTTGATCACCGATAAGAAATTTTCCCTTTGTTGATCGGTAAATTCAGAATCTTGAGGAATGGGAAAGTGCGTTAACACTCCTTGAAGATCGATATCTTTTGATGAGAGTACCTTATCGATTAATTTCGGGGCATGTTCCCACCAGCATCCCATTCTTCCCATACCTGTATCAATTTTTAAATGTACCTCGATTGACCTTCCTTCGGCATGGGCAAGCTTGCTAAAACGAGTGAGCTCCTCCTCATTGGATAGACTGGGAATTAAGTCATATTCGATGATCGCCTCGTCTTCTTCCTTTAGTAAGGGTCCTAAAATAAGAATGGGCCAACCAGTGCCCATTTCCCGAATGTCTATCGCTTCTTTAACATTTGCTACTGCAAATAAATCAACCCCAGTCTGCATGAGTCGGGCAGCAGTCGGATGAATTCCATGGCCGTAGGCATCTGCTTTAACCACGGAAATGTATTGGATCCCCTCAGGTAAAGCAGAGCGAATTTTGTTTAAGTTGCGTTCCAGTGCAGCAAGGTCAATTTCTGCCCAGCATCTCAAATTTTGCATTACAAATAAGAATTTCCTGAACGAATTAATTTTTAGCAGGAATATATCCTTTCCATTTCGTAAAGGTGGCAGGTTGAGGAGAGTAGGGAACGGGTTGTTCGGCAGGCTCGGAAATCAGGGAAAGTTCTTCAATTCCACCGATCTTTTCAAGCTGGTAAGGAAGAATTTTTTCTTCCGGTATATCAATGGATAATTGGCGGGGGCCCAATAAATGTAGTGAGTCCGGAAAATCCTTTAGGGCATCTTCTTCAGCCAAGATTTCTTTTTTTCCAATTGACCGTGGCTTACCTTTTCGCAGAAAACGTTTACCCATTCGAAAAGGTGCCTGAATTGAAAATTTCGAGCTATCCGGTAATAGGGATGCTAAATCCATGGCATTGTATTGAAAAAGGGTGACCTTCCCCTGACCTTCCCAAAGAATAGTTTTTACAAATGCAGCAGCCAAACGCAGACCCAGTGTCGATCCAGGCCCACAACAAAAATAAATCACATCTACTGAGTTAAGCTTGTCCGAACGGTCATCGAATAATTCTCCAAGTGCTCGAAAAAGTCCATCCATTGCCTGTCCCGGATAGGATACAATTTTTTCCCATCCCGTTCGGGTTGGAATCCCAAGATATAATGGATTAGATGATGCATCTACAACTAAGGGAAGTTTATGTTTTAATTCTTCCATCCACTTATAACAATTTTCCAATAATATAACAATTTTCCAATAATTTAGTACTGCCGTCGCAAGTTGGTTGGAGCGATACCCAATTCCTCCCGGTATTTTGCCACCGTTCTTCGGGCCAATTTAATATCCTTATTAGCAAGTAAATCCACAATTGCCCGGTCGCTTAAAGGTTTTTTTGAATCTTCCTGTTCTATAATCGAAGCGATGATCTCCTTGACGCTCGTATTGGAGACTGTCCCCCCATCTTTTCCGGAATATCCGGGAGTAAAAAAGAATTTGAACGGAAATAGACCATGCGGGGTTCTCAAATATTTATTGGCAGTGGCCCGAGATACAGTGGTTTCATGAACTTCAATCTCCTCGGCTACTTGTGCCATGGTCATGGGATGGAGTTTAGATGTGCCATGCAGGAAAAAGTCCTCCTGTTTTTCGAGGATTTTTTTGGTTATTCTCTCGATGGTGTTTTGACGCTGCTCAATTGAATTAATAAGAAATTTCCCCGCACGCATTTGGTTTCTTACATATTCTTTTTCTTTTGGAGAAAGAGTACCTTTAGTTATTAGTTCCTTGTAGGTTTTATTGAGCCGTAATCTGGGCACATAATCATTATTCAAATGAATGACCCATTCTTTGCCTATTTTTTCAACCTCTGCATCCGCCGCTACTGCCTGGTTAGAGTCTTCTGAGAATCGTTTACCTGGGGCAGGATCAAGCTCTGAAATCTGTTTTAATGCCTCATGTATAGCATGGGTTGGTTGCGATAATTTTCGGGATAATTCTGGGACACGGCGTCGAACGAGTAAGGTAAATTGTTCATCAACAATACGATAGGCGAGGGAGTTTTCCCAGTTTCGGGCGTCCATCTGTTTAAGCAAACAATCCTGTAAATCGATGGACGCGATACCAATTGGGTCAAAGCTTTGTAATATTTTTAATCCTTCTTGCAAATCACGAAGAGGTAGTTCGGAAAGCAGTCCAATTTCCGATAATGGAGTGGGTAAAAAGCCGTTCTCATCAAGGGATCCTATCAAATATTCGCATGCTTTAATCTGCCCCTCGGTGGTATCCGCCATTTTTAGTTGATCGAGAAGATGCTCCTGCAGGGAAGTCTCGGCGACCAAGGAATCAAAAAAGAATTTTCTTTTTTCCTCGGCTTCAGAATTTCCCAATTGTGCTTCTCCTTCGTACTCCCGTTGGTAATGTTCCCGTAAATCTTCCTGCATCTCCTGAAGTACGGAAAATTCGTCGGAAAAATCTAAATCCATCAATTCTTCAGCTGGTTCATCCCAATCTTCTTCGCCTTCCTGAGCATTCTCGGCGGATTCATCATCTGTATCGGTGGGAGTTTCTAGCTCGTTTTCCTGTGAATCAGATATTTCATCAGGTGAGGGCTCGGAATTTTCTGCATCTAAACTATCATCATTTCCTCCGATTTCCTCAAGTAATGGATTGGTTTGAAGTTCCTCAAGAATGGCAGAACGGAGTTCCAGTGCAGGGACCTGTAAAATTTTGAGGGATTGTCGAAGCTGCGGAGCCAGAACGAGGCTCTGTGTCTGCTTCTGTACTTGCCTGAGTCCTTGAGACAGGGCCATGATTCAGTGCAACCTTTGTTTATTCTATGCTAAAATCGGAGGAGTTTCTTTGCGGTGCCAACGCTTGGCCGCTTCATCTCCATCCCGACTAAACAAATCATTGGTATAGGCAGCCAATTTTTCATTGGTTGGTCCATACCCATCGCCATATATAAAACCCTCCAGTTCAGTGAGCATTTGATCAGCTGTCTGGAATCTTTTGTCCCTAGGTCTCTGCAGGGCAAGATGAAGAATCGAATTTAACCGTTCATCCACATCTTCGCGGATTTTAGAAAAATTTGGAATCTCCATGTCTAAAATATTCCGGATGGTATTTTCCGGAACCGCATCTTCAAAAATATTATATCCCAAAAGCAATTCAGCCATCACTATACCGCAACCAAACAGATCAGCCCGTGAATCAGTAACTTCACATCTTGCTTGTTCCGGAGAAAGATACTCATCCTTACCTGCAATAACATCGCCCTCCTGATTGTACATCAGGTCTAGTGCTTTCGCGATTCCAAAGTCTGTAAGTTTTACATCACCTTCCTGCCCAATCATGATGTTCTTTGGATTGACATCTCTGTGAACAATGCCGAGCGGTCTGCCATCCTTATCTTTTTTCCGATGTGCATAGGCAAGCCCCCGGCAAATTCGGGAAACAATAAATACGGCCAAGTCTGCGGGTATATACTGATCCGTTTCTACATGTCGGTCGAGGAATTCTTCTAGGTTCCAGCCGGAAACATATTCCATGGTCATGAAATATTGCTCCCCAACTTTGCCCAAGTGATAAGTCTGTACGATACTGGTATGGATTAAATCGGCGACTAACTTTGCCTCTCCAATGAAATTATTCCGGAATTCTTCGATTGCGGAATATTCCTCACGAATCAGTTTGATCGCCACAACTTTGCGAAAGCCACCAATTCCGCGTTGGGTGGCCTCATAAACTAATCCCATTCCCCCCTCCGCAATTTTGCGGGTTAGTTCGTAGTGAACTTCGTTAAAAATGTGCTTCATTCCTTTACTTTTTAGCTAGTATTTTCAAACTATCGTACCTTTGACCTGAAAATCATCAAGTACAACATGCATACAATTGATTATTTTTTGCTCTAATGGCACAAAAATAGCTGCATTTTAGAGAAGTTTGACTTATCCGTCTGTTTAATCATTTCTAATACTATGATTACATTAACAGAATCTGCTGCCTTACAAATAAGCAAAATGCTTGCCGAAAAAGAAGATGGTATGGTCCTCCGAGTGTTTATCGAACCGGGCGGATGTTCAGGTTTTGAATATGGAATGTCGGTAGATTTCCCAAAACAGGATGACCATGTGGCTGAAGATAATAATGTCCGCTATGCAGTCGCGGATGATAGTGTTGATTACCTGAGAGGTTCCGAAGTACATTTTGATGATGGTTTGACTGGAAAAGGTTTTGAAATTCGTAACCCTAATGCTCAGTCTACCTGCGGGTGCGGAAAGTCATTCAGTTAAGGTTTTTGTTTACTCCATTACTTGCCATCTTTTTAAATGGTGAGTTGAGGGGACTTACGGGTCCGATTCACAAAGATGGACCCATTACCATGGCTCTGGTTTTGGCATCGAATGGAGTCGTTTCCAATTCCAACACTTGGTTAGGTTGGTGGATTGAAAGAGATGAGGGTTGGCACACCTACTGGGAACATCCCGGAAATGTTGGTTTAACTCCCAACTTAGATTGGGAATTACCAGATGGTTTTAAAGTGGAGAGTTTACAGTTTCCATTTCCCAAACGTGTACAAATGGCAGGGGTAAAGGCTTATGGCCACAAAGGAAAAACTCTTTACCTTGCTCAAATAAAGGTGCCTGAAATTGCAGTTGGTGAGCAAGTCAAACTGACAGCCAAGGCGAGGTGGATGGTGTGTTCTAATGTTTGTCTACCCCAATATACTGAGCTTTCAATCACCCTCCCGGTCATGGAATTACCGGATTCAGACGATAAATGGGAAACCAAATTTACCGAGTTCTTGAACGACCAACCCGAGGAGATTCCCCAACATTGGGATGTGCAAGCCACGGAAATTGGTCAATTTACCAAACTTAGCGTTACTTATTTCGATAAATTGAATGTAAAGGATGTTTACCTCTTTGGTGGAGATTACTTGGTTTGTTCGGATGCCAAGCAGAACCTTCGTTCTCTTTCCTCTGGCTTTGAACTTCTTCTACCCAAGCCCATTTGGCCGAAAGAAAACCCAACTCATTTATACGGACTTTTGCGGATTACCAACTCTGCAAATATCCAAAATTTTTATACTCTTGAAGTGCCTTTAAAGTAACTTATTTCGTTCCCTCACTACTTTTACATTTCTTCCAAAGTTTCGATACCAAGCAGACCAAGTCCGGTGGTAAGGACAGCTTGGGTAGATGCACAAAGCAAGAGTCGTAAATTTCTCGTATCCTTTTCATCCACCATTACCTTTTCTTGGTTGTAAAAGGAGCTAAATTCGGTGGCCAATTCGTACAAATAAGTGCACAGGAAGTGTGGTTTCAATTCGCGGGTTGCTTGCTTTAATACCAGGGGAAAGAAGAGTAGTTTACGTGATAATTTTCGCTCAGGGTCTGATTCTGGTACGCGAGCACTGGTGAAGGAGTCGGTTGGTAGAGAATTAAGTTTTCGAAAGATGCTATGAATTCGGGCAACTGCATATTGCAGATAAGGTGCGGTGTTGCCTTGCATCGCCAGCATTTTTTCCCAAGAAAATACATAGTCTAGGGTACGATCCTGCGAAAGGTCTGCATATTTTACTGCACCTAAACCAATGATTCGGGCTCTTTTTTCTACCTCATCTTCTGGAAGTTCGGCGTTTTTTTGCCTTACCATTTCCGCTGCCCTTTTCATTGCTTCCTCCAAAAGATCGATTAATTTTATGGGTTGTCCATCGCGGGTCTTGATTGCCTTATTATCATCCCCCAGAATAGTACCGAACCAAACATGATCGAGTTTGGGTAATTTTACATCGTCGGCATTAAACCACTTACTTGCGGTGAGGAACAATTGTTCAAAATGATCACGTTGTCGGCCGTCGGTTACATAGATCACTTGGTCTGCATGCCAATCCTTTTGGCGGTAGGCCAAGGTGGCTAAGTCAGTGGTGGCATAATTACTTGCCCCATCAGATTTTCGGATGATGAATGGTTGTTTGGCAAACCGCTTATGTTCGGGATGAAAAACCACCAGTGCTCCATCATCCTCCTGGCATATTTTATGGTCACTCAAGCTCGAATAAACTTCATCCACTTTATCGCGGTAAAAACTTTCTCCTAAGGAATGATCAAAACGAACATCGAGCAGTTCATAAATCTTGAGGAAGGAAGACATGCTGATATCCCTGATTTTTTCCCATAACTGCAGGTTTTCAGGATCCCCATCCTGCAATTTTACTAATTCCTGCCTAGCCTGAAGTAGGGCATATTCTTCTTCCTTAATTCTAGCATTTCCGTGCCTGTAAAGGTTTTCCAAAATGGCGATTGGGTCACCGCCCAAGTTATCGAGGGATACCTTCTCCTCTTTAATTGCCAGTAATAGAATACCAAATTGTGTTCCCCAGTCGCCCAAATGATTATCCCTTGTTATTTTATGCCCTTGATATTGAAGAATTCGAGCAATTGATTCCCCAATAATAGTGGATCGAATATGGCCCACATGCATTTGCTTGGCAGTATTGGGGGATGAATAATCGACAACCACATGTTCCGGTTCTTTCGTTCGGGCTACTTTAGCCAGGTTTTTGGCTGTACCATGCTCCATGATCCAGCGAAGAAGAAAACGAGATGAAAGGGTAAAATTAATAAATCCGGGGCCAGCTAATTCAATCGTCCAATCCTCCGAATCCGGCAATGCATCAATTAGTTTCTGAGCTAATTCTCGAGGGTTAATTCCTGCTCTTTTGGCATAAGGAAGAACTCCATTTGCTTGGAAATCCCCAAATCTTTCATCGGCAGATCGAGTCTGTGGGACGAATGAATCGGAAAATTCATCGATAGATTGAGCAGTCTCGAAAAGGAGATTGTCAAGGGTCGGAATGAGGTCAAAAGGAGTAGACATTTGGTATGCCTGTAAGCACGGATTGGCTGTCTCGTCAAGTCCACTTCGCGGAAATGACTCGACAAACATTAGATTTTTTTATACTAAATGTGCTTTGCACGATTTTTTTTAAATCCATAACTCAACCCCCGAGTAAAGCTATGCCAAAGGCCAATAAAGAAGCCCCCTCATTCTCCTACCTTATTGAAAAGAAGCGCGATGGCGGTGAATACACCGACGAAGAAGTCCGCTCCATTGTCGATGCCATTCTCGACGAGGAAATGCCCGAGTTCCAACAATCTGCTTGGATCATGACTAATTTCTTCAAGGGAATGTCTGCACAGGAAATTGCTTACCTTGCCGAAGAAATGATGCTCTCTGGCGAGGTTATTGAAATGATGGATGTTTCCCGTCCAAAAATCGAAAAATATTCCACTGGAGGCGTGGGAGATAAAACCTCAATTGTTCTCGGTTCCTTATCTGCAGTTGCCGGTGTGGCAATGCCCATGATGAATGGATATGACGAGGAGTTTCTCACTTCCAATTGCGAAAAATTAAAAGCAATTCCCAAAATCAAAACCGATCTGGATCTCGATGAGTTTCACTCACAGGTGCGCAAACTTGGTTGTGCATTTGCCGATCGTAATGATGAGATTTCACCAGTTGAAAACACTCTCTATGATCTTCGCCAAAAGATTGGAGCGATCCCATCTATTCCTTTCATCACTGCCGGTACTTTAAGCCGTAAATTTGCTTCTGGTGCTGAAGGTGTGGTCGTTGATGTAAAGTGGGGAAAAGGTTCTTTCATTCGCGATGCTGAGGATGCCAAGCAATTGGCTCGTTCGATCACCCGGGTCGGCCGGATTATGAAGCGTCGTTGTGTTGCCTTGGTTACGGATAATAATCAACCTCTTGGTACCTGTCTCGGGGCATCTCTCGAGCTCAAGGAAGCGATTGAACTACTCAAAGGGGAAGGTCCAGAAGATTTACAGGATTTAGTCATGAAGTTGGGTATGGAAATTGTTCGCCTTGCCGGGGTGGCTGGTTCCACTCTTTCTGCTAAACAGACCGTTCGTAAACATTTGGAAGACGGATCTGCTCTTGAGAAATTTAAAGATATTGTTGCTTCACAAGGTGGAGACACCAAGGTGATCGACGATCCAGAAAAACTTCCCAAAGCAAAGCATGCCAAGAAATTACCCGCTCCAAAGCGTGGATATGTACACACCATCGATGCCGGTCAATTGGCCCGTGGTGTACAAATCTTGGCCTATGGTGGAGGTAATAAATTTGATCCAGCCGTGGGAGTGGCCGAACTCAAGAAGGTCGGTACCCAAATGAAACAGGGCGAGCCATTGATGATGATTCATTACAACGATGAGAAGCGTCTCAAAGAAGCAATGGAATACTTCAAGGCAGCTTATCGTTTGGCTCCTAAACGCCCAAATCCAGCACCACTTGTGGTCGAGCGGGTTGCGTAAATATTTTCTTAATAGAATTTATCAAACCAACAAAAAAGCCTCCCTTTGTTTGGGAGGCTTTTTTTATGCCCGCTTTGTATTAAGGCAAAAATTAAATCTTCTTACACCCGGCCTTGGTAAGAACGGTCGTCTGTACTTATCTTGATTACATCGCCCTTTTTAATAAAGAGGGGAACCTGTACGGTTATACCTGAGGATATGGTCACCGGTTTTTGCACATTCCCAGCTGTATCGCCACGGATAGCGTCTGGTGCCTCGATCACCGTGGCTTCCACCGATGCAGGCAGGTCCAAACGCACTGCCTTATCATCGACCAATAAAATATCGTAGTTGTTTCCTTCCACCAAAAAAGTCTCATCGTCCCCAATCATCTCCTCGGAAAGAATGGTGTCTTCATAAGTTTCCAAATCCATGAAGTGAAACCCGTCATTGTC
The DNA here is from genome assembly GCA_900299365.1 of Opitutales bacterium. Taxonomy (GTDB): domain Bacteria; phylum Verrucomicrobiota; class Verrucomicrobiia; order Opitutales; family Seribacteraceae; genus Chordibacter. The sequence goes on along the minus strand of OMJS01000032.1, from coordinate 386 downwards.
CTTGTAACTATATTCCAATTTGATGGTTGTGGTGTGTAAAAATTCCACATTGTCGGTGGAGCGGAACTTTGTGGTGGTGGTCGCTCCATTATGCAAGCTACGCAGGGTGGTCTGTACAAATCCCGCCTGTCTGCCCTGTGTGCGGTGTTGCATTTCCAATACAATATGGGGCGTGCCTTGATAGAGGATTGCCCGTCCTTTACGAATTTCTGTGGGTGATGCCATGATGCTTTGCTTCTTTCTTGGTTAAAAAATTCTTTGGATTCGATCGGGTTGCACGATCATTCCGAAGGTGTTAGTACATAATCCTTCCCCTGATCAATGACCACTCAAAATTCCACCCATTCTTTTATCTCTTGGAACGTCAACGGCTTGCGGGCATGCCG
>OMJS01000031.1 GCA_900299365.1 Opitutales bacterium | reverse complement strand
GCCGCAGTGGCAATCGAAAGTATTTTTGTGTATTTCATTTAATATAATTATTTATGATTTATGTTCGGTGATTAAATCTTTCTGCTTAGAAGAGGAACTGTACGCGGGCACGGAAACCATCCGCGTTTGCAGAACCTAGTGCAGCGGTTTCATCGGTGATTTTATTCATTTCGTAACCAAGCATCAATTTTGCATCGTGCCCATTGAAGAGATAATTTACGCCAATGTAGTTTTGCTCAACCTTTGCAACATCTTTAAAACCACCAGTAACAAAATTTGCTCTGCGAACAATTTGGTCAGCACCAACTTCACCGTTATCATTTTCAACCTTAGAGTATCTGTAGACCAGTTCCCACGCTCCATCAGGTGCATTATTAATTGCGTATGAAGCTTGAACGGAGTAACCATCATGCTCGTGGTCAACGCCGGAAACATCGCCAAACATGTACTCAGCTTCAAGATTAAATGGACCAGTTCCAATACCACCGAAAATGTTGTATGCGGTTATATCATCAGCAGCAGCATAATTTCCACCCTCTTCACCTGCACCCATGACTCCTGCAGCAATTCCGAAGAATTTTCTCATTTCACTCTCGTAGTCTGCAAATGTTAATCTTCCGAAGTAAGATAATTCATTCTTATCATAACCGTACTCACCATCCTTGAGATTACTATCTTTGGATGCGTGATTTTGCCCAGAATTTACAACTGCAAGATCATAAGAGAAAAAGTCTGATAATTTTCCTTTAGCAAAAAGGCCAGTGTGACGTGCATTAAATTTAAGCTGCTCTGCAAACTGACGGTTTACCGGTGAGCGCTCGATTGCCTTGAGCTTGGAGGAAGAAGTAGTCTCTTCCATCCCGAAAGGAACTTTCTTTTGACCAAGATCGACTCGTAATGCATCAGAGTGCTTATACCACACGGAAGCACCATCAATGAAAACTGTATTGTCTTCGTTAACAGAAGCACCGAAATCCATAACAATGTCACCACCCCAGTTGTCACCGGCTTTAGCATGACCACCTAAAAAGAGTCTACGAAAGTAAAAGTGGTTTCTGTTCTCTCCACCTACTTCTTCCGACTCAATTCCGTCCCATTGCCCTTGGATACGACCAGAGAACTTAAGCTCGGTGACTTTTTTACTTTTGGGTTTTACTTGAGCATCGCCAGTAAAGGCAAAGCCTGCAGCCAAGACGGCACAAAGTGTATAACTAAGAGTTTTCATATGATTTGAGGTTTATATTCAGTTAGTTTTTGTTTTGTTATTTGTGGCCCTACCTTAGGATCACGACTTTAGGATAGGGAGTAGATGCACCATTTCTCACATCCCTTTGTAACTTTTTTGCAACGAATTTCAGGAAGCTAAAATTGGATCTCTCGGATCAAAGTATGTTCACCTCCTCCAAGCCCAACATCCAGTGAGCTGAACTGCCCTCAAAATAAGCGGGCACTAGAAGAAGGATTAATTCACTAAATTGCCCAAGTACTAACTAATATCTGTAATCCTAAGAACCACCTTTTTTAGCTCCTCGCTAAGCCTCTTCCATCGATTGACTACAGTGACCAGAATCTGACGATCCTTGTCCGCAATCTCAGTCAATATCTCAGTCAACGCCTCTGACAAAACTGATGAATCACAGATAGATACTGGGAAAGAAGCAGACTCCCCGGCGGGTTCAACTCCCGCCACCTCCACCAAAGTTTCAAGGAACTTCGGATTTTAAAGATGTCCTAAAAGAGATACCCAAGCCAAAGTTCAATTAGGTGTAAATCCCGACTCGAAAATATATCCATCTCGTCAATGTGTAACCAGCGATACCGCAAGCCTATGCTGGTTGAATCTAGCGGTCGAAATTCTAGACCTGAAAAAATCTGATAACCAAATAGAAAGTCATTTTGCTCTATGGGAATAACGTCCAAAGAAAGGTCCAATTGTTGATTAACTCCCCCCACCCCAATGCCAGCGAAACCAGAAATATAATCGTTGAAATTGATTCTGCCACCAGAGGAAAAATAATAGCCAAAACCATCAATTTTCCCTCTTACAACAACTGGTAGATTAATCCCTTTTATGTCGTTCCTAAGATACGAGAATTCCAATTCTGTAAATAGATTATACCAATTATATCCGAAACGAAGTCCAGTACTTAGACCGTTTTTTAAATCTAACTCAACTGAACCCAAAAATGTATTCCAGTCGAGACTGGTAGATGTTTGCATACCCAAAAAGGGAAGAATATAAAAACCTTTTAATTGATCATCTTCGTTCGATGGAAATACATGCAATCTCTTTCCAGAAATATTCGGTTTTTTGCGGTTTAGCTTGAGAACTTTACTTGCCGAAACTTGTTTTAAAGAATTCGCGGGCAAAGATATTGTTTCGGATTTTGTAGAATTTGGAAAACTAGCTTTGAATTTAATGATCCCAGACTCGATTTTATCGAGTCTTCTTCGAAGGTCTTGGAGGTCAAATTCTCGATCAAGTGACTGAGTGGTATTTCCCAGTAAAAGAGGAGATGAGCAAATACATACAACGGTCCAGAACCTTAATAGAAAATAATTTGAAACATACATCCAATGTAAACCTCGGGTCATTTCTTAATCGACAATCCGGAAGTTGGAGAAGTACCAAAAATAAGTAATTCAGCAATAGATCTTTTTTTCTCTGCATCGCTCAAATGCTCCATTTTATTGAGCACATCATTGATGTTTTCAAGGGTCTCACTTGCACTTGAATTAGCTGAAGGAATGGCAAGAAAAGATGCATCTATTTTGAGATCCCGTAATGCTTCTAACTCAATATGTTGTTCCATTGAATTAATATCTCCACTCCAACCAGCAAAATTATAATTAGCATTTGCTCGGGCTTCCAAAATTACCGGATCCCATCGATAATAATACCCATAACCAGTTACCTCTCCTCCGAAGTGGGATTCTTCTTCTGTAAATATTCTAATCGGGGTATCGGGTTCAAACCACTCCTGTTCTTGGTAGTCATAAATCGTTGTTTTGCTTGTCGATTGATTAACATGGAACCACTGGTTTCTTTTGGGCAAAAATAGATGTGGAAAAACATCAGGCATTGTCCATAACCAGCCCAATCTTTCATGATACATCCAGGTACCTAAAGGACTATCAAAATGTACAAACAACCACCCTAAATTCTGGTGATATATCCACGGGTATGACTCTGCATAAAAGGCGCCCATCCATGAGCTTTCCCACCACCCATCGGAACCTTGTACAGGAGAAGAATCTGACAAATCATCCTGAAAATTGATACTTTCGGTATCATCATTTTCGCTATTTTCCTCGATAATTACCTCGCGCACAACTGAGTTGGCAGCATTGCCGCTCGAATCGGTGTAATTGTAAGTTAATTGATATGTACCGGGCATATTGACATTTACACTACCAGTGGCAGAAATCGTACCATTGCCATCAACAAAATCTGACCAGGTGGCATGGGTATCGATGTAAGCAGCTCCAACCTCCTGAGTGATGCTGGATGCACCATTTAATGTGATTACAGGAGCAGTTGTATCCACCACAATGACAGTTCGAGTGATCGTGATTGCAGCATTACCATTTGAATCCGTGTAATCGTAACTCAATGTGTAGGAACCAGGCGTGTTGGTATCGATATAACCAGTTGCAGTAACAGTTCCATTGCCATCCACATGATCGATCCAAGTTGCATTCGCATCTGTGTACAGGAAACCAGCCTCATGGGTAATGTTT
>OMJS01000030.1 GCA_900299365.1 Opitutales bacterium | reverse complement strand
GAGCGAAATTTTGTCAGGGTATTTTCCTGAATTGCCCGGATAAATTCATTGGTGAAGCGTTCGCAGGAAACATAGGCAATTCTGCATCCAGGATTACGATTTAAGGCTTGGTGAGCAACCGCATGCATCAGGTGAGTTTTTCCTAGACCAGTATCTCCATATAAGAATAGTGGATTGTAGGCATGAGCAGGTGCATTAGAAACTGCAACGCAGGCAGCATGTGCCAACTCACTTCCCCCACCAACGATAAAGTTCGAAAAAGTATTCTTGGGATTTATACCAAGGGACCGACCATGCAAAGAAGGCCCGGTTGTCCGAGTTGATTTTTGTTTAGCAGGATGCTTGAGACGATTCTGGGGAACATCCTTTGCCTCTTCGTCTTCATACGAACCTAGCAACTCGACAGAATATGGATAGCCGACAAGCTTGTCTGCCTCCTGCCGAATAACATCCAAATAATTGTCACGAATCCAAATTGCGGAGAATTCATTGGGAGTAAGTAACTCGCAACCATCTTCATCCATGTGACCAACACGAATGTTGTCAAACCATACTCGAAAAGTGTCGGCAGGAATGACTTCAAGTAGGTTTTCACGCAGAGAACTCCAAAAGGTATCGGGAGTGGCGGTAGATTGTGTCATAGGGTGTAAGGTTTGTAATTATTCACAGGTAGTCAGGAAGACCTAAAACCTGCTGATTATGAAGACTTTCTGACAATAAATATGCAGGTTTACAAAGTAAGAAAGAAAAAACAAAACAAGATTTAAAAAAATCAAATCTTTTCGTAAATTCCTGTAAATCATGCATTTGTATAAAAACTCAGAAATGAATTCAAGGGGTTAATTAATGAAGGGTAAGAAAGGGGTAAGGTAATCTTTTGAAGAATAATTCATACTAAACCAAGAAAAAAAAACACCTGACAACTTTTAGTTTCTCACAAGTTATTAACACTGCCTTGAAAGTAAGTTTTTGAACACTTTTAGGTTGCAAATTTGTAAAAATCATACTTCTGCATGATGTGATTGATTCTAGGTGATTTAGGTAAATGCAAACTTTCAAAATTTCTTACAATTCTCCGCCAGAATTCATTTTTTTTATCAATTTTTGATTAAAATCATTCGCAGAATCGTGACCAAGTTGTCTTGCCGCTTGTACCATCGCTGCAACTTCAACCAACCGAGCCATATCTCTTCCAGTACGCAAGGGAATCTGCATATGAGGAACAGCGGCTCCAAGAATTTCAAATGTTTTTCGCTCTAATCCAGTACGATCAATGTGAGAATCTTTTATGTCTTCAGTGAAAGTGACTACGAGCTCTATCTTTTTTTCTAAACGAACAAACCGAATACCAAATAATTCCTCAACATTGATAATGCCAATCCCTCGGCACTCCATAAATCCCCTGCTCATCTCATCTCCAAATCCCACTGGTGTATGATCGCTCAGCAATTTAACCCTGACCATATCATCCGCGACCAAGCTATGCCCGCGTTCGAGCAGAGCCAAAGCAGCTTCACTCTTTCCAGCACCACTCTCACCCCGGACTAGCGTACCGATTCCACGAATATCCAGTAAAGTGCCATGAACTGTGGTACGGGGAGCAAACCGTTCTTCTAGTAAAACGGTAACCTCCGTGGTAAAGGCTTTGGAGGCCAAACTTGTTCGAAATACAGGCACTCCATGTTTTTCGAATACTTCAATCATTTCTGGGGTCGGTGCTAGATTACGCGAGATCACAACGCATGGAATTTTTTTGGCCCCCATTTCATTGAGTATCTTAATACGATGTTTCTTTTCTTGCTCTCGCAAAAAACCCATTTCCCCGGCTCCAAAAAGTTGAATTCTTTTATTGGCAAAATATTTAAAGTAACCGGTCACTGCCAATGCGGGTCTATTTAAACTTCTCTCTCGAATGGTACTTCGGGAAAGGGTTTTCCTCGATGTTACTAATCTAAGTAATAGCCGGTCTGCAAAAGAATCGTAAAAATCGCGAACGGAAATACTTTCAACATATTCTGGCAGAGATGATTTCATGAGTAGTCGAATTTTTTAATTAGGCTTCAAAATCATGCCCAAGGTATTTTTCCCTGGTTTCCGGGTCAGACAATAAGAATTCAGCAGTTCCATGGGTTAACACTTTCCCCTCATACAGCAAATAGGCACGATCGACAATTTTGAGAGTCTCCCTGACATTATGATCGGTAAGGAAAATACCAATTCCGCTTTCTTTTAATTGACGAATAATTCCCATCACTTCGGAAACACTAATCGGATCCACCCCACTGAAGGGTTCATCTAGCATTAGAAATTTTGGCTCCAAGACAAGAGCTCGGCTAATCTCAAGCCTTCTCCGTTCACCACCGCTCAAAGTATATGCTTTTTGTCTCGCAAGACTGGTCAAGCGCAATTCTTCGAGTCGCTTTTCCACCACTTCGTCCTCTTTCATTTTTGAAAGACCTAATGTTTCTGCAATAGCTCGAATGTTTTGTTCCACCGTCAATTTGCGAAACACCGAAGACTCTTGGGGGAGATAAACAAGTCCTTTTCGGGCACGTTGATAGGCGGGCAACTTAGTCAGCGAATCTCCATTTAAAGAAACACTTCCTGAAGTCGGGGAAACAAAGCCAGCCACCATTGAGAAAGTAGTAGTTTTTCCCGCACCATTGGGTCCCAGTAAGCCCACAACCTCTCCCGCATTGGCCACCATGGAAATACCTTTAACAACCTCTCTCCGACCATAGATTTTATGCAACTTACTGGCACCTAATTGAGCCACTTTTACTCCCATATCTTGAATTTTTTCAGTCAAAGTTGTTAAGCGATCTTTAAATCATTCGTTGTTAGTCTTATTGAGGGCAGGAAGTAAAAGCCGGGACCTACCTTGATGACCGCCAATAACTTCTGCCCTGCCGTCAATCTCCCAAATGATTATTTTTTCTCCCTGAGCTTCCCCCCATTCTTGGTGAAATACCTTAGCATCACCCAACAGTTCAACCACGCCGGAATCATCTTTCCATTTGAGCTCCATTGCAGAACTTTTTCTGAGTGGTTGGTTTAACATCACATCCCGAAGAGCATGAATTTGAGAAATTTTCCCAAAAGAATCGGTACTACCATTTGAATCTTCACCGAGGTATATTTCTGCCCATCCACATGAAATGGTAGAAAAATTTTCTTCGGTAGAATTGGTTTCTGTATCCAATATTTTTATAAAGACATTATCTTGGAGTAGTATTCTCCTTTTTCCATCACCGTGATCAAAAATATCAATTTTTTCACTCCAGGCAGTGGTTGGGAAATCTTTGGAAAAATCATAATTACTATCCTGAGTATTCGTGCTTACTGAATTGTCTTGTTTTTTGCTTTGTGCAAATTGTCCAGACCCCGTAACAAATCCAGAATCCACCCCCGATTCAAATCCAATTTTTCCCCTTTCAGAAAAGGCCAATCTGTTTCTTGCATCTGGCGTAATTTGTTCAAAAATCCACGAATTACCAATCGCTTCATAGCCTTGTCCCTCAACAAACAACTGCTCAGAACCCGAAGCTTCCCCTTGGTCGATATTGAAATAACCAGACTTCGAGACTGCAGTGGTTGCCACTCTTTGGTTTTCAAGAATAAACATTTTAGGATTTTTGGCAGAATATATATCATCATCCATTGCATCCACTTCCTCTGCATATAATTCCCAGTTAATCCTTCCAGTTTCGTCGTAAGTAGGAATTCTAACATCAAAAGCACCACTGTTGGATGAATTTGCGTGTAAAAAAAATCCAAAAAAGAAAACAGTCAGTAATTTAAATGAAAATTTAGTAAATAATGTCACAATAATTAGATTACTTTTTGACGAATTATAAAACTCCTGAGATTTGAAGCGATTATTAGAAGGAAGAATTTTCATCTTCATTGGGCTGTGTAGGACGAAACCTCAAAACAGTACCGTTAATACAGTATCTTTTATCGGTGGGAGTATCATACCCTTCCCCGGTAAAAACATGACCTAAATGACCATCACATACGGCACAGAGCACTTCAGTCCTTGGATACCCCAGAAGATAATCCACAGAGGTTTTCACATTTTCAATCTTTGATGGATCAAAGAAAGATGGCCAACCGCAATGAGAATCAAATTTTTGATGCGAAGAGAATAACTCCGTATCACAACCGACACATAAATATACCCCCTCACCCTGTTTTTGAAACTCTTGATAAACTTTTCCGTTTGGTCGCTCCGTCCCTGCTTTGCGTAATATTCTAAATTGCTCAGGGGTGAGTTGTTTTTTCCATTCTTCTTCGGTCTTGATGGTCATTTTTTTCTTCTTTTTGATTCTATCATTCTCATCGACTAAATTGTTACTTTCCGCAAACAAGGGCAGTAAATGATCTTTTGTTAATCCAAATAGTACCAAGCATCCAAATCCTACACATAGCGATCGAAATATTCTCATTTTCATATCAGAGAAACAAGCATTCAGCCTCCGAGTCGCTCGATAAGACTGGCGTCATTGGCATAGGCAATAGCAGACTCCTGACTTATAATTCCGTGCTGGTGTAAAAATAGGAGATGTTGCTCCATGGTAAGCATGCCTTCCCGTGACTGGGTTTCCATAGCGGAATATACCTGTTGCCAGTTACCTGTCCTAATTAGGTTACCAATCGCTGGTACATTTTTCAGTACTTCCATTACCAATATTCGTCCAGATGTATCTTCCCTAGGGACTAATTTTTGGCTCAAAACATAAGATAGACTGAAAGAAAGTTGCAGGCAGATAAACTTGGATTGTTCCGCTGGAAACATGTCAACAATTCGGCTTAAGGCACCCTTGGCATCTCGGGTATGCAATGTCGAGAATACAAGGTGGCCAGTCTCAGCAGCACTGAGGGCAAGAGTCGCGGTTTCAGTATCACGAATTTCGCCTACAAATATTACATCAGGATTTTCCCTCAGAGCACTTTTAAGACCGGCAGAAAAGCTGGGAACATCCTGTCCAACTTGTCTTTGAGAAACCATAGAACTCTCATTTTTAAAGATAAATTCTACAGGATCTTCCAAAGTAATAATCCTCGATTTTCTTGTTTTGTTTACATGATTGATCAACGAAGAAATTGTTGTCGACTTCCCACTCCCCGTGACTCCAGTGACTAACACTAACCCCCTTTTCAGAGCGGTTATGTCTTGCCATATCGCTTCCGATGGAAGGCCAACATTTTCGATCGGGGGTATCGTGGAAGACAGTACCCGCATTACATAGGCAAGCCCATCCCTATCGCGGAACACATTGAGACGAAAATTGATACCTTGTTCTTCCCACTCAAAGGCTGTATCCACATCCTGCGGAGAGTCGGGATCAGTCACTTGGGCAACCTGTTTTTCACTCAGTAAAATGGATAGCATATGCAACATAGCCTCCTCACTAATTGGTGTCCCTTTCTCTACCGGTACCAATTCGTCATCGGTTCTAAAACTAATTGGCATACCAATTTTCACATGCATATCTGAGATCCTGTGAAAATTACCGCTCTTTTTAGAAGGATCGACAAACCGTTCCAATATTTCTGTAAAAGTTAAACGCTCGAGACCAACACGGTAAAAAGGAATAGCGAGTTTTTCATCAATGCTCATAATATTACAATGTTCATCAATAGAATATTCTTCAAGCCAACATCTAGGAATTTTTGCTATGCATTTCTGGGTATGAAATTAGCGTTGCCATATATTCCTTAATATAAAAAAAAGACATACCCTATGAAAATTCACTTTAAAGGTACGCGTGGATCGTTACCGACTGCCCCAACTGCTCAAGAAATTGAAGAAAAAATTGTTGCCTCTTTAATGGCTGCGAGAGGGAAAGAGCTGCGGTCCGAAAGACAAATTCGTGAATTCGTCACCACCAAGCTTAATTTTCGCACTCGTTCTCATTGGGGAGGAAATACCCCATGTATCCATGTTGAGACTGATTCCAAGGATTACCTCATTCTTGACGGCGGGTCAGGTCTGCGGGCATTGGGAAAAGATTTAATGGCCCAAAAAGTAAGTGGAGCGACTTTTCATATTTTCCTCTCTCATTTTCATTATGATCATGTTCAAGGAATTCCCTTTTTTGCTCCCGCTTATGCTCCAAGCAACCAGGTGATTTTTCATGGCGGTCATAAAGGCATTGAGAGATTTCTGCGGGAGCAGATGAAAGAACCCTTCTTCCCTATTGGGTTTGATACATTTGGAGCCAAGATTTCGTTTGAGGAACATAAACCCGGTGATGTTATTGAGGTATGTGATTCCCGTATCACTTTATTTGAGCAAAATCATCCAGGTGTTTCTTTTGGTTACCGTATTGAAAACCAAAAATCCGTGTTGGTATATTCTACTGATTGTGAGCATACCAACGAAGCTCATCTTAAAAATTACCCCTTTCTGAATTTTATCCGTGGAGCCAATCTTTTGATCTTCGATGCCCCTTACACCCTCTCGGAATCCATTGGTAACCGCGAGCATTGGGGACATTCCAGCAATGTAATGGGGGTTGAGCTTGCCGCTCGTGCCGATGTCGAAAAACTCGCAATTTTTCATCACGACCCCAATGCCACCGACGAAAATATTTCAGAATTCTGTGCCTATACTAGAAAATTTTTAACAAGCACACGACACGCTGTTAGAGAATCTGTGCCCGGAATACCCGGTGCTCCATCTCCCCGCGGATTTCCCCGAGAAGTTTTGTTTGCTTATGATGGATTAAGTATGGAATTATGAGAATTCCTCTTTATGTCAGTACTCAGTTCCATCCAGGGAGAATTACCAACTAGGCTTGAAAAAAGTCAGATTAATGAACTCCCCCTTATCCGCTTTCATGGATCCATTCAGTTGGCCGGAGACAATAAATCATTCAAAAAATTTGTCTCCCAGTTAAAAAAGCAAAAGGTACTCGGATTTGATATCGAGTGTAAACCAAACTTCAAGAGAGGGCCCAATAATCCCCCTGCCCTCTTACAATTGGCCACTGCTGACCAAGCTTTTCTATTTCGTCTATACCCGGTTATGAAACTCGGACCATTGATCGATATTCTCGAGGACCCAAACATCATCAAGACAGGTGTGGCGATCAAGGATGATGTATACAATTTAAAAAAAATTGAAGAATTTAATCCTGGTGGCTTTGAGGATCTTGCCCCTCTTGCCCAATCCCTCAAGATTGAGCAAACTGGTTTACGAAATCTGACTGCTATTTTTTTCTCCCAGAGACTCTCAAAGTCAGCCCAACTTTCCAATTGGCAAAAAAGTCCGCTCTCTCCCGCTCAACAAGCCTACGCCGCGACCGATGCATGGATAAGCCGGGAACTATACCTCATCATGAAAGCAAGGCTGTCTGCTTCTGCCTCCAATTCTTAGTCGTATCACCAAGCAGGAATAATGTCCTGCCATTTTTCGAATGCAGATTTTTTCCCATGCAATCGTAAACGATCCATCAAATTAGGATGGCTTGGTCGCTTAAAAACAAGCTCAATATTGATTAATCCCTGAGGTTTCAGATCACTGTGAGAGCTCAAAAAAAAGGCATCTTCCTGCAAAGTCCGCTCAATTTCCCCCTCAACCTTTTTTTTGTAGTCTGGCCCGGGCAGTATACAATCTTCTATCCCGCAAGCCAAAATGGTTAACAGATCATCAGGTTCATCTTGCAAATAGGCTAGCATATCTCGGGACTCTACCTTTCTTGGTATCCTAAGATCAGGGTTTAAAGTTTCCTCAACATAATAAGCTTGGGAAATTTCCTGCCTGTCAGCATAGAATGGTTCAACGGCCACAAAGTTTTTTGCCCCTGCATGAGCCGCAAAGGCATAACCGTAGGGCATCATTCCTGCTCCCAATTCCACCACTCGCCTACCATGCAATAAAGCATGTAAAAATCTACCTCCAGGCAATAAACTCCATTCAAACAAAGCCCTAGTAAATTCACCTCCAGGTGCAGCAAACCCAGTACCCAAGTCACGGGAAACCCCCAACCTTTGGCGCCAGTCTCGCGAACTCAAGCCTTCTCCTGAGGGTTGCATAATTGTTAATTTTTTCGGCGAAGCATGTAATGGGTGAGTTCGAATAAAAATTGGTTTTCCCCACCAATTTCATCAATACTTGCCAGAGCATGCTCTGTATGTTGCTGTGCCAATTCCCTTGCGTTTTCAGGTCCAATCATCGAGACCCAGGTCATTTTACCTGCATCTTTATCATGACTAGCATCCTTTCCTAATTCTATGGTTGTAGAGGTAATATCAAGTAAATCATCAACTGCCTGAAAAGCTAAACCCAAGGAATACCCTGCTTGGGAAACCAGATTGAGTAAGTCATCATCATTGGCACGACTTCCTAAGAGAAAACCCATTAGTAAAGAAACCCGGATCATGGCAGCAGTTTTATTGGCATGTACATACATCAAAGTATCTTCATCCGGTTGCTTTCCTTCGGCCAGTAAGTCCTCCATCTGTCCACCGACCAGTTTTTCGCTACCTGCAGTTTCGGCAAGTAAGTTTACCAGCT